>NZ_JBFAJD010000014.1:0-209633 GCF_040655035.1 Streptomyces sp. NPDC050549 | reverse complement strand
GCGACCTCCTACAACAACGAGCACGCCAAGTTCCTCACCTCGGACGGGCTGATGCTCTCCGACCACGACCCGATCACCGTCGGCTTCACCTGGTCGCAGAACGCGGACTTCCAGCTCAGCGACCAGTTCGGCGGCCCGCACGGCGACTACTACCAGGACATCGACAGCGTCCCGGCCGCCGCCAGCGCCACCAAGATCTCACTGCGCTCCGGCTCCCGCGTCGACCAGGTCGGCATCACCCTCGCCAACGGCACCACACTCACCCACGGCGGGACCGGCGGCACCGCGTCCTCCCTGACACTGGGCAGCGGCGAGTACGTGACGTCGGCGTACCTGTGCGAGAGCAAGTACAACGACACCACCCGGATCTTCTACGCCAAGTTCACCACCAACCTGGGCAACACCCTGGCCGGTGGCACCACCACCTCGGACTGCGTGACCCGCACCGCCCCGTCCGGCTGGCAGATCGCCGGCTTCCACGGACGCTCCGGCGACGAGCTGGACAAGGTCGGCTTCATCTACACGAAGCGCTGACGGATCCGCGTAAAGGCACCGCATGACCTACGGCCGGATCACATGCCTCGCATGTGATCCGGCTCGGTGCGTCCGGCCGCCCTACGCGAACGCCGGGGGCACCAGTCGCCCGCGCGAGATGAGCGAGGTGGCCTGCTTCAGGGTGTGGACGCGGATGCTCACGCCGTAGCCGTCGATGCCCGGGACGGTGGCGACCTTCGTGGTCAGGTAGCGGTACAGGTCCTCGGTGTCGCGGCAGACGGCGACGACCATGATGTTGGAGTCGCCGCTGATGGCGGCGGCGAAGGCGACCTCGTCGTGGCCCGCGAGTTCCTCGCCGGCGCGCTCGGCCCGGCCGTCCTTGGTGCCCTGCTCACCACCAAGGCGCTCGACACCCTGCCCGGCCACCTGGCCGACGCCGGGGTGACGGGTGCGGCGCAGCGCGGCACCGTGGAAACTGCCGACGCCGGTGGTCTCGGCGCCGTCGCCCATATGAACCTCGGCGTGAACACCGGGCAGGCCCTGGGCGCGCTGGGCGAGTCGTTCCTGGACGGCATGCGGCTGTGCCTGGTGGTGGCCGGGGCCCTGACGCTCCTCGCGGCGCTGGTCTGCGCACTGCTGCTGCGCCCGCGGCGGGCGGCTGCTTCCACGGCGGCTCCGATCGCCGGCACGAACACCACTGGTGCCGCAACGGCGGTTGACGCAGCGGCAGTTGAGCCGGCACCGAACCGCTGAGCCGCCGAACCGCCCACGGGCGGGGCTCCCATCGCGTCCCCGCCGATGGGAGCCCCGCCCGCTGTCGCGTCAGATCGACACGGCGACGGCGGTGAACGTCGTGTCGGGCGTCTGCGGGCTGGTGAAGCGGGCGTTGACCAGATAGAGCCGGTTGCCGAAGCGGGCGGCGGTCGTGGGGACGTCGAAGCGCGGGTCGGTGATCGTACTGCGCAGGGTCGCGGTGGTGACCCCGGCATCGAGGTCGAACACGCTGATCCGGTTCAGGCGGTTCTGGACGACGTACAGCGTCCGGCCGATCCGGAACAGACCGTCGCCGTTGGCCACGTCGGACGCCCCGCTCAGGACGAGCTCGGCGGCGGCGCCGGTCCTGAGGGACACCCGGTAGAGCTTGCCGGGGGTGCTGCTGACGACGATGAGCCCGTGGCCGTCCGGGGTGCCGACGATGCCGTTGGCGTTGTTCACCCCGGGCGTCTGCACCCAGTCGCCGGTGAGCGGCAGGGCGGTGACCTCGCCCGTACGGCCGCGGGGGACGCCGTAGAGCACGGCGTCGAGGGAGTCCGTGAACCAGGCGCGGTCGCCGAGCAGGGTGATGTCGTTGATGAAGTGGCCGATGGTAGAAGTGAGTTGATAGGTCGTCAGTATCTCGCCGGTGCGGGAGTCGACGACGCGTGCGGCTCCGGTGCTGCCGGCGACGTACAACAGGCCGTCGTGGTCGAGCTTCAGCCCGACGGAGACCAGGCCGGTGACGCCCCCGGAGAGGACCTTGCCCTCGCCGGTGCGAAGGTCGGTGCGGTAGATCGCGCCGTTGGCCCGGGAGCCCATGTAGGCGTACGGCCTGCTGCCGATGGCAATGCCCTCGGGGAGCCAGCCGTTGGGCAGTGGGAACTCCGTCGGCCAACTGGCCGCCGCGGTGGACGAGTTGGCGCGGGCCGTGCCGGTGCCGGCCGTGACGGCGAGGGCGGTCAGGGCGGCGCCGCCGAGTAAGGCGCGGCGGGACGGCTGGAGTTGGGGGTGGGGGTGGGGGTGTATCCGGGTCATCGTGCATGCCTCCGGGACGAGGGGGGTGAGCGGGGACGGCGGTGCGGTCGGGTGAACTCGGTGACTCGGTCGCTCAGTGACTCGGCAGGCCCGGGCCCGGGTGAAATCTTCTCCGACTCCGCCCCAAGGCTCTGTCTTCGCGCAACGGCCCGTCGCTTCCCGGAGTTCCCATCCGCCCCACCCGTGTCCGACGCGGCCCGAAGCCCCCGGCCGCCGCGGTCCCGTCCCTGGCCGCGCGGGTCAGTTCGCGCAGGACAGCGGGTGCATACGTTTCCTCCACCACCCGTGAAACGGGACGACCGAGGAGGCAGGCTCGTGACGGAAAGCCAGTTGGACACGTGTGTGATCGGGGCGGGGCCGGCCGGGCTGGCGGTCGCCAGGGCGCTGACCGAGCGGAAGCTGCCGTACACGCATCTGGAGCGGCACACCGGGCTCGGCGGGATCTGGGACATCGAGAATCCGGGCGGACCGATGTACGAGTCGGCGCACTTCATCTCCAGCCGGACCCTGTCGGGCTTCAGCGGCTTCCCCATGCCCGATCACTTCGCGGACTACCCGCCGCACCGGCAGGTCCTGTCGTATCTGCGGTCCTTCGCCAACGCCTACGGGCTGACGGACCGGGTCGAGTTCGGTGTCGGGGTCGAGGCCGTCGAGAAGAACGCGGACGGCACCTGGACGGTCGTCCGGGCCGACGGGCGGGAGAGCCTGCACGGGCAGGTCGTGGTGTGCACGGGCTCCCAGTGGCACCCCAACACCCCTGACATCCCTGGGGAGTTCAGCAGCGAGGTCCGGCACACGGTCGGCTACCGCAGCGCGGAGGAGCTGCGGGGCAGGCGGGTGCTGGTCGTGGGCGCGGGAAACTCGGGCTGCGACATCGCGTGCGACGCGGCCCGGGCGGCCGACCGTGCGGTGATCAGCATGCGGCGCGGCTACTGGTTCATCCCCAGGCATCTGTTCGGGCGGCCGGTGGACACCATCGCCAACAGCGGTCCGCATCTGCCGATGTGACTGGCGCAGCGGCTCTTCGGCGGTCTGCTGCGGATCATCAACGGCGATCCGACGCGGCTGGGGCTGCAGAAGCCCGACCACAAGCTGTTCGAGACGCACCCGGCCATCAACTCGATGCTGATCCACCACCTCCAGCACGGCGACATCACCGCCCGGCCCGGCATCGCCCGCGCCGAGGGCAGCACAGTGCACTTCACGGACGGCACGAGCGACGACTTCGACCTGATCCTGTTGGCCACGGGATACATCCACAAAGTCCCGGTCGCACAGCGGTACTTCAGCGACGAACAGCATCCCGACCTGTATCTGTCGTCGTTCTCACGCGAGCACCGGGGCCTGTTCGGCATCGGGTTCGTCGAGACGAACGCCGGGGCGTACCGACTCTTCGACATGCAGGCACAGTTGATCGCCGGATATGTGCACGACGCGCGTCACGGTCTGTCCAGTGCGGAGCGGTTCACCCAGATGATCCGCGCCGACCGGCCGGATCTGTCCGGCGGGCTGAAGTTCGTGGCCCCGCCCCGGCACACCGGCTACGTCGACAGCGGGGCGTTCGTGAAGCACCTGGGCAGGGTGGCCCGGCAGATGGGCTGGCGCACCGAGGGCCAGGCGCCGCCGGTGCGGTCCCCGCGAAGGGTGGGGACGGCGGTATGAGGCGGTTCGACTTCACCGACAAGGTCGTGCTGGTGACCGGTGGCGCGGGCGGTATCGGCAGTGCGCTGTGCCACCGCTTCGCGGCGGGCGGCGCGCGCTGTGTCGTCGTCGACATCGACGGGGTCCGCGCCGAGCGGGTGGCCGCCGCACTGCCCGGTGCCGGGCATTCGGGCATCGGCTGCGATCTGACCCGCCGTGCCCAGCTGGAGGGGCTGTTCGAGCGGGTCGCCGAGGTCCACGGCCGGCTCGACGTGCTGGTGAACAACGTGGGCATGACCAGCTCGGAGCGTTTCGACGCGCGCAGCGTCGAGAGCATCGAGCAGGAGATCACCCTCAATCTGACCTCCCCGCTGGTCGCCACCCGGGTCGCGATCCCCCTGCTGAAGGCCTCGCGGGACGCCCGGGTGGTCACCACGGTCTCCCTGGGCGGGATCTTCCCGCTGGGCGAGACCCCGATCTACACGGCGTCCAAGTTCGGGCTGCGCGGCGCGATGCTCGCCATCGGCCTGGATCTGCGCGGCAGGGGCATCCTGGCGGGGTCGGTGCTGCCCTCGGCGACGGACACCCGGATGCTGCGCCAGGAGGCCGTGGACGGCGGCAACTCGATGCAGTTCCAGGACCGGCCGCAGCAGCCGGCGAACGCCGTCGCGGCCGTGGTGAGCCTGCTGGACAGGCCACGCCTTGAGGCCTACCCCCGGTCCGGAGAGTCAGGTTCTGGTCCGGTGCGCGATGCTCGTACCGAACCTGCTGCCCAGGCTCTTCCCCCTGTTCCGCAGGCGCGGCGACCGCGGCATGGCCCGCTATCTGGAGGAACTTCGCCGTCGTGGACTGGCCCGACAGACCGACGGGCGCTGGGAGTTGGTCGATGGCGGGGTCGGGAAGGTCGGCGCGCAGAACGAAGGCTTCGTCCTCCGCCACGCCGGTCGACCACACGGTCATGGCGCCGGAGAGGTTCTGGTACCGCACACCGGTCTCGATGGCGTGCCGCAGGGTGTCGGCGGCCATCAGCGCGAAGCCGGGCAGCCCCCACGCGGTCAGATGCTGTGCCGCGCGGACCTTCAGGCCCAGTCGCTCGTCCCCGGTGAGCTCCAGCGCGCGCCGGATCACCGCGCTCCCCTGGCGGTACGACACCCGCAGCGCGGCCGAGCGCATCACCGTCTCGTCCAGGCCGACCCGGCTCAGCAGGGGCGGCCGTAGGTCGATACCGCGTTCGTCGGCCACGACGACGAGATAGCGCAGGATGTTCGGCTGGATCGTCGCCGATGTGCTGCGGCTGGTCCCGTGCGGGTGCGCCGGGGCGGGGTCGGGGAACATCGCATTCACCTCCTCGTGGGCGACCACCGTAAACACCCCGGGCCTCACCGGTCGTCGGCGTGGCCGCCGAAGTCCCCTCAACGGCCTCCGGCGTCCTGCGCCCGGGGCACAGGAGACAAGCCAGGCGATGGGCGGGACAAGGCCAGTTCATGGGCAGGCGGCAATCGGTCGTTCAACCGGCGCTGCCAGCGTCGCGCCCATGAACACTCCTCGCATGGGCCTCCCCGACCGGCTCGCCGACACCCTGAGCATGCCCGAGCAACACGAGTACCTCCGCCGCGCCTTCTCCCGCCGCGGACTGCTGCGCGGTGGCGCGGTCGCCGCCACCGGTGTCGCCCTGGCGGGCGGCGGGGGTGTCGCAGCTGCGGCGACGCCCACGCTGCTGCCCGCGTCGGCCACGTCCGTCGTGCACGGTTCGCTGGTCGCGCCGTTCGGCCGGCACCTGGCCTACGGTGCCGATCCCCGGACCCAGATGCGTGTCTCGTGGCAGGTACCGCTGCCGGTGCGCAAGCCGTTCCTGCGGATCGGCAGAAGTCCCCTCGACCTTAGCCACCGCATACCGGCGGAGGTGCGCGACCTGTTCACACCGGCCGGGATCGGCAAGAGCGCCGACATCGACCAGTACTACGTGCACGCGGCGCTGGACAACCTGAGCCCCGACACGACGTACTACTACGGCGTCGGCCACGACGGCTTCGACCCCGCCGACCCGGGCGCCGCGCACACCGTCTACTCCTTCACCACCGCGCCCCGCACGCACAGCACCCGGCCGTTCACGTTCACCGCCTTCGGTGACCAGAACCCGAGTTACACCTCGATCGGCCTCAACTCCCTTGTGCAGGCACAGAGTCCGGCGTTCCATCTGCACGCGGGCGACATCTGCTACGCGGAGGAGACCGGCCACGGGCTGCCCGGGGACGCGGGCAACTACGACGCCCGCCAGTGGGATTCGTTCCTGGCACAGATCGAGCCGCTGTCGAGTCGCGTGCCGTGGATGGTGGCGTTCGGCAACCACGACATGGAGTCCTGGTACTCCCCCAACGGCTACGGCGGCAACGAGGCCCGATTCACCCTGCCCGGCAACGGTTTTGACGCCATGTCGGCTCCCGGCGTGTACTCCTTCGTCCACGGCAACGTGGGCGTGGTCTCGGTCGACGCGAACGACGTGTCGTACGAGATCCCCGCCAACATCGGCTACACCGGCGGCAGGCAGACCGCCTGGCTGGACAAGCGCCTCGGTGAACTGCGGGCCCGTACGGACGTCGACTTCGTCGTCGTCTTCCACCACCACTGCGCGTTCTCGACGACCAGCTCGCACGCCTCCGAGGGCGGGGTGCGCGAGCAGTGGGTACCGCTCTACGAGAAGCACCAGGTGGACCTGGTGGTCAACGGCCACAACCACGTCTACGAGCGCACCGACCCGGTCGTCCGGGACAAGGCCGTACGGACCCTGCCGATCGGCGGCACCCACGAGCCGGACCGTGGCGGTGTGGTCTACGTGACGGCGGGCGCGGGCGGCGAGAGCGTGTACAGCTTCCCGGTCGCCGACAGCTACGAGGGGCACGGGGACGAGATCGACTCGGTGCCGACGTACTGGACGGGCAAGGACGGCAAGGTCACCGAGAACGTCGACTGGTCCCGGGTCCGCTACACCGGCTACTCGTTCATCCGCGTCGACGTCGTCCCCGCCGCCCCGGGCCGTACGACGACCCTCACGGTCCGGGCGCTCGCCGCGACCGGCGCCGAGGTGGACCGCTTCACGGTCTCCCGCAAGGTGAGGAAGTCCGGGCACGGTTACTAGAACGACAACACGGAGCGGCGGCCACCGGTGTGGTGCCGGTGCCCGCCGTCCGCGGGGGCGAGCACCCAGAACAGGGGGGCGCCGTGGAGGAAGAGCGCGGCGGAGGATCGGAGAACCCGGCTCTTTCACCGCTCACAGACCCGTATGCCCTGATTTCATCACCCCATTGACAGGTGCTCCACGGGAGAGGCTCCGCTCCGGACTCCCTCAGCCCCGGAGAGTCACGAAAACACGAGCGCGACGGCCTCTCTTTCGGTCCCTGGGCCACGAATCTGCGGACACATCCGATATCGGCATCGAGGATGCCGCGAATCCCTTGCACGGAACGTGCGGAGATGTGCGCTCGGGATATGCCGAACCCCTGAGCTGCGATATATTCACGCCTCAACTGCCGTTGTTCGTAGGCGTTTTACCCTGCCCCCCGCTCTCCGCGAATTCCTTTCGCCGTGGACGGGGGCCACCCGTTTCCGCTCCGTGACACGCCTCACCGAAAGCCCTCCGCTCCGTGGCCATGACCCTGCACGAGGACCGGCCCCCCGCCGGTCGCCATGCAGCCGTTCCGTCCGGCAGTCTTTTCCGACGGATCTACGCACCTCGCACCAGTGACGCCCTGGCGTTCTCGATGTCGACGTACGCCATGCCGCTCCTCGTCCTGACGATCACCCGGTCCCCGTCGCTGACGGGCCTGGCGTTCGCGCTGGAGTGGACGCCCCGGATCGCCGCGTTCGTACTGGCCGGCAATGTGGTGGACCGGCGCGGCGCGGCGATCGTGTGCTTCCTGGCCTCGCTGCTGCGGGCCCTGGTGCTGGCCGGGGCGGCGGTCACGCTGGCCGTGCTGCCGCGCGGCACCGCGGAGACGGTGACCGTGCTGGTGCTGGCCGCGGTGACCGGCACGCTCACCCAGTTCAGCTTCGTCGCCAACGAGGCGGTGGGCGCGATCGTGACCCGGCGGGCCCAACACCGGCCGCACGGAGTGCAGTCGGTCCTCATCGGCATCGACCAGACAGCCATGCTCGTCGGCCCCCTGCTCGCGGGCTTCCTGCTGCTGGTGGGGCCGGGCTGGATGCTCGGATGTCTGACCGCGCTGTCCCTGCTGGCCGCCGTGCTCGGTCTGCAGACCCCGCCCACCCCGCTGCGCTCCGCGCGTCCCGACGGCGAACGGACACCCGGCGGGCTGCGGACCGGGCTGCGCATGCTGCGCAGACTGCCCGCACTGCGCTGGCTGGTGGCGGGTCTGGCCTGCTCCAATCTCGCGCTCGGTCTGCTCCAGTCGGCGAGCCCCGTGATCGTGGTGGAGAACTTCGGCCGCTCCTCCGCCGATGTCGGCACCCTGTGGTCCGCCGCCGCGGCGGCGACCCTGCTGGCGGTCACCTGCTGCCGGCTCGCGCTGAGCCGACTCGACCTGTGGGGCGTGGGGGTCGTGTGCGCGACGTTCGCCTCGGCGGCCTGCCTCGCTCTCCCGCAGGCCCCGTCCTACGCCGCCTACACGGTCCTCGTCGCGCTGTTCATGGCGGGCGACGGCGGCCTCACCGTCGTACTGCGCACCCTGCGCTCGCTGGTCATCCCGGCCACGGCCTTCGGCACCACGCTCTCCCTGACCATGCTGCTCCTGCTGCTGCCGTTCCCGGTGGCCGGCATCCTCGTCGCCCTCACCCCGCCGGCCCACCTCGGCACGGCCGTCCTGTGCTGCGCCGCCGTCCAGGCGGTCGCCCTGGCCATCACCTTCGTACGGCTGCGCAACGAACCCACGCTGCGCGCGACCGTCGAGCGGCCGCCGAGGGCCGCCCTCCCCAACGAGCCCTCGGCGAATCAGCGTTGACGGGCAGCGCCCGGCGACAATTCGGTTGAACGCGCGCCGGGCTGGTGCGCAGACTTGCACGGTGCCGACCGATCTGAACCCCAGGACCCTGAACTGGGACGAGGTGGATCCTGCGCGTCATCCCTTCGACAGCGAGTCCGCCGCCCAGGTGGTCCGCTCACTCGGACCGGCCCTCCGGGTACCGGTCCGGCCGAACCTCTCCTACGGCGATCCCGGTCGGCACGACTGGAACTGGAACGTGGCCAGACCCTGGGCCGACGCCATGTCGCACGCCCTCGCCGAGCGCTACGGCGGCTGGGCCGTGGGCTGGCGGTGGGCGCACGACGAGGGGGACTTCGACGGCGGGCCGGTCGGGAGCTGGTGCTGTCCGTCGCACTCGGTGGACACCCCGGAGGCGACCCTGGACCGGGTGGTCGCCGGGCTGTGCGAGTGGCGGAACTGGCTGGAGCAGCTGGCTGGTTGGTTCGAGGCGTATCCGCTGGACCTGTCTGCCCTGGCGGACCAGCGGATCCTGTGGGAGTCCACCGCCCGCAACCTCATCCTGCACGTCACCGACCGTACGGGCGCCGGCAGCGGCTGGTACGGGCACTGCGCTCAGGTCCTCACCTGGTTCCTCGCCCACCGGCACGTCGACCCCGCGGTGGCGCAGCGGCTGGTCGCGGAGGCCGTCGGCGGGCGGTTCCAGAGCTGGACCGGACCCGACCGGGTACTGCTCGACGACGTGGCGGAACGGATCGCGGAATCCCTGCGGCCCGAGGACGCCGTAGGGCCGCCCGGCCGCGGGCCCCTGCCCGACCATCTGCGGAGCTGGCTAGCGGTGCGTGCGGCCACCGCGTGGGGGGAAGTGCCGGACGGTGGTGGGGACGAGCCGGTGGTCCCGTCGCGGGACGGCGCCGCGGAGAGCATACGTACCTTCGACAGCGCCGTGGACACCGCGCGCGGGGAGGGTCTGCTCGCCGCTCTGGAACTGGTGCGGGCCGACGCGGCGCGCGGCGCCGCGCTCGACTTCGAGCTGCTGCGCGGCTGGCAGCGGCACGTCCTCGGCACACCGCGACCACCGTCGTTCCGCACCCTGCCCGCCTTCGCCAAGGGCGGCAGGGAGCGCTACGGCATCGGCCCCGACACCCGTCAACTCCTCGACGCCTGCCTGGCCGAGAGCGCGCGGGACAGCGAACGCCCCCTTCCGCTGACGGCCCGTGCCGCCCGCGTCTGTCTCGACGTCTGCTTCTTCCATCCGTTCGACGACGGCAACGCCCGCTCCGCCTTCCTCGCCCTTGTCTTCGTCCTCGCCCGCGAGGGCGTCGCTCTGGACAGGGTCTCCCTTCTCCGCTGCTTCAGCGTGCCGGCCGACGATCCGCAGAACGGGCTGATGACGGCCCGGTCCGTCGACTGTCATCTCAGGGAGACCCGGCGACGCGCCCGGGAACAATCCGTCCACCCTTGACCGTCCCGTTGACGCAGTGCCGATGTCATGGGCGCACCGGCGCCGTCGCCCCGGTTTGAGGTGGCACGATTTCGGCCGGGCCAAACGCCGATTCGGCCCTCGCGGAATCCCGCCGACGCAAGGCACCACACAATCCACGGCACCACCGCAGACCTCAACAGGGAAGGAAAACCATGCGGGTTGTCATTGTGTTTCCCGGGCCGCCACTACAACCGGACGCCCGGGTCGTCGACTTCGCTTTCGACACGGCCCGGTGCCGCACACGGCGCCGGAGAATCGCGTCCGTCTGCTGACGTCCGGCACGTTCCGGGCGTGACCCCGGCATCGCGGGCCGCCCGGCACCCGTCGCGGCCCCCGGCACAAGGAGTCCATCGCGCCATGACCTCCTCCCAAGCATCCGCGTTACTGGCCGGACTGGCCGTCGTCGCCGCCGCGGCCCTGTTCGGCGCGCTCGCGCGCAGGCTCGGGCAGCCTCCGGTCGTAGGCGAGATCCTGGCCGGCATCCTGCTCCGCCCCACCGTGTTCGACGGCGCGGTCTCGCGCGCTGCTGCCGACCGACATCCGGCCGTTCCTGACCGCCCTGGGACGAGCCCGGCCTGATCGGCGGGACGCCGGTGTGGCGCAGCGGCATCGATCCGGCGCGGGAGGGCCGTTGGCGGCCCTGCGCATCCGTCCGGACGCCGTCGTCCGACTGAGCGCGGCCCGCTCTCAGGCCCAGGCCGTCACCGGCACGAACGAGCTGTCGGTACGGAAGAGGTCCGTGCCGTCGGTCGAGTCCACCCTGAGTTGGTAGTTGTAGTGGCGCAGGTAGTAGCCGGGGTAGTTGTACGACTCGAAGCGGAGCGAGCCGGTCGTGGCGCCGGTCCGGGCGTAGAACGTGGCGTCCTTCGCGAACGTCGTCGTGCCGTCGTTGGCGTCGAAGCGGCCCCGGAAGTCGTAGTGGCGCAGATAGTTGCCCGCACTGTCCCGGAAGGAGAAACCGGTCGCGTCGGCGAGGCCCGCGAGAACGGTGAACGTGGACGCCTGCTTCAGCGCGGTGGTGCTGGCGCTGGTCACCACCGGCAGGTTGAGCAGGGCGGACTGCTCCTGCCAGTAGCGGGTCGTGTAGTTGGCGGACTGGAAGGAGCGGGTGACGCCGGTGGCGAGGCTCGGGCCGCCGGACACCGTCTCCTTGATGACGGTGAAGTGGCGGGCCGTGCCGGAGAGGGTGGTGAGCGCGGTCGGCGCGGACCAGGTGGCGAAGGTGTCGTAGCTGTCGCTGTAGTAGTAGTTGCCGTCGCCGTAGCCGTCGAAGAAGATCCGCCAGCCGCCGTTGTCGAGCTGGACGACCGAGGGTCCCTCGCGGTAGCTGCCCCAGCCGGCCCAGTCGCCGGTCCTGGAGATCGTGTAGGGGCCGGTGAGGCTGGTGGCGGTGCCGTACTCGATGTACTTCGCCGTCTCGTTCTTCGTGAACGCGTGGTAGGTCGAGCCGATGCGCACGATGTACGTGTCGATGTGGTTCGAGCCGATACCGGACAGGGCGACCGGTGAACTCCAGGCGGTGAGCGAGGAGTTGGTGGCCTTCAGCCGGTAGGGGGTGAAGATCCACTCGTCGTCGGTGGTCGAGCAGGACACGATGACGTTGACACTGCCGTCGCCGTCGACGAACCACTCGGGGGCCCAGGCGCGGGACAGGTCGGCGATCGGGACCGTGTAGTCGTAGAGGAAGGTCCAATTGACCCGGTCGGCGCTGCGGGCGAAGCCGATGGTGGTGCTGACGTCCTCCCAGGTGTGGGTGGTGTACGTCAGGTAGTAGTAGCCGTCGGTGTGCCTGAACACGCTGGCGTCGCGGATGCGGTTGCTGGGCGGGGTGTAGGCGGAGGCCTGGACGAGGCGGAAGTCGCTGGCGTCGTCGGACTGGTAGACGTTGACGGTGCCGTCGTCGCTGTTGAGGAACGGGACGATCGTGTAGCGGGTGGCGTAGCCGCCGGCGGGGGCAGCGGCCAGGGCGGTGCCGAGCAGTCCGGGGGCCTCGCCCAGGACGAGGGCCGAGGCGGGCAGGGCCGCCATCGCGCGCAGCAGGGCACGGCGGGACGGCGTGGGGGGACGTGTGGTCACGGGCGGCTCTCCCGGAGACTCGGACGTTCGTCATATCGAACGCGGTTCGTGAATTCGGTCAGAAGGTAGGGGTGGGTCAGGAACACGTCAATGGTTTGCACAGTGCTGGACGATCTCTGTGGGAAGCCTGTGGCGGACCGCCAACCGTCCACGTCACGGGGGAAGTTGCCGCATCCGCGCCACGCCGGGGGGCCGGCCGCTACCGTTCGGTGGACCACGCGCTCCCGGAGGTGCCGTCATGACGCCCGACCGTTCCCCAGGCCTGGCCGAGTCCGCCCGCGCGCTGGCCGCCGGCGAGGTGACGGCACGCACCCTGACCGAGCGGGCGCTGGACCGGATCGAGGCGACTCAGGCCTCTCTGAACGCCTTTCGGGTCGTACGGCGGGAGGCGGCGCTCGCCGAGGCCGACGCGGCGGACCGCGAACTGGCCGCCGGAGTCCGCAAGTTGCTCCTCGGGGTGCCGGTCGCCGTCAAGGACGACACGGACGTGGCGGGCGAGCCGACCGCCTTCGGCTGCCGGGGCGAGTTCCCGCCGGTGGCCGAGGACGGCGAGGCGGTACGACGGCTGCGGGCGGCCGGTGCCGTCGTCGTCGGGAAGACGAACACGTGCGAGCTCGGGCAGTGGCCGTTCACCGAGGGGCCCGCGTTCGGCGCGACCCGCAATCCGTGGAACTCCCGTCATACGCCCGGGGGTTCGTCCGGCGGCTCGGCCGCGGCCGTCGCGGCGGGCCTGGTCCCGGCCGCGCTCGGCTCGGACGGCGCGGGTTCGGTACGCATTCCCGCCGCCTGGACCCACCTCGTCGGCGTCAAACCGCAGCGCGGACGGATCTCGACCTGGCCGCGCGGCGAGTCCTTCCAGGGCATCACCGTCAACGGCACCCTTGCCCGTACGGTCGCGGACGCGGCCCTGCTGCTGGACGCGGCGAGCGGCAATCACCCCCAGGACCCGCACCGGCCGCCCGCGTCGCGGATGTCCGAGGCCCTGGGGCGCGACCCCGGCCGACTGCGCATCGCACTCTCCCTGAAGCCGCCGTTCACCGCGCTCCCGGCCCGGCTGCGCCCGGAGGTGCGGACTCGGGTCCTCGAACTCGCCGAGAAACTGACCCAGTTGGGCCACACCGTCGTAGAGGCCGATCCTCCGTACGGGCAGATCGGGCTGACGTTCGTCCCGCGCGCCGCCGTAGGTCTCGCCGAGCGAGTGCGCGAGGCACCCCACCCCGGACTTCTCGACCGCCGCACCCTGGACGCCGCCCGCCTCGGCCGGCTGCTCGGCGGGGCCCCGCTGCGGGCGGCCCGGCGCGCGGAGGCGGCCCTGCACGACCGGTTCGGCGCGTTCTTCGGGATGTACGACCTGGTCCTCGCACCGACAACCGCCGCTCCCCCGCCCCTGGTGGGCGCGATGCTCGACCTGGACGGCCTGGCCACCGACCGCGCGATGATCGCCGCCTGCCCCTACGCCTGGCCGTGGAACGTACTCGGCTGGCCCGGCGTCAACGTCCCAGCCGGGTTCGTCGCGGGCGGACTGCCGGTCGGCGCCCAGCTGTTGGGCCCGGCGAACAGCGAACCGCTGCTGCTGTCACTGGCCGCCCGGCTGGAGGCGGAGCTGCGCTGGCACGAGCGGTGGCCGGATCAGGTCGGCACGGATTCCCAGGCGGCACAGGCCCGTTCGGCCCGTACCCTGTGACCATGGACGATGCGTCGATGGTCGGGCTGATGGGGCGGGTCACCGGGACGGTCGGGCCCGGGCTCGTCGGCGAGGTGATCGTCCGGGTGCGCGGCGGCGCCGAGCACTTCCTCGCGTACGCCGCGACCGGCACCGGCCGGATCGAGCGGGGCACCGTGGTGATGGTCGTGGAATATCTCCCGCCGCGTACCGTCTACGTAACGGAGGCGTACGACAGTTGAGCGTGCTCCCCCGCAGGTGAGAGCCGTTTCAAGGGCCTTCGCGTCAAGATTGCAACAAGGATCCGCCAGCGTCTGTACCCCGGTGTCGCACAGGCGCACACTCCCTTCGTTCGGTGCCGAAAGGGCACCATCAAAAGGGGGCGTATGCCGATGGTCATCGGCGTCGTAGCGGGGGTGGCGGTAGTCGCCGTTCTCTTACTGATCGGTCTGTTCAAGTCGATGTGGCGGGTCGCCGAGCCCAACGAGGCACTCATCATCTCCGGCTCGAAACACCGTACCGAAGGCCTCGAAGAGGGCATGGGGTTCCGCATCGTCACGGGGCGCGGCACGCTGGTGCTGCCGGGTGTGCAGGCGGTGCGCAAGATCTCGCTGGACCTCAACGAGACCGAACTGCACGTGGATTGTGTGACCACGCAGGGCATTCCGCTCAAGGTGCGGGGCGTGGTCATCTTCAAGGTGGGCGACGACTTCGTGTCGATCGCCAACGCGGGCCGCCGTTTCCTCGACCAGCAGAAGATGATGTCGGAACGGGTGCACAACGTGTTCGCCGGTCATCTCCGGTCCATCGTGGGCGGGTTGACGGTCGAGGACATGATCCGCGACCGGGAGAAGCTGACCGGCCAGACCCGTGCCGCCTGCGGTACGGAGATGGAGAAACTGGGTCTGATCGTCGACTCGCTGCAGATCCACGAGATCGAGGACCCGACCGGGTACATCAAGAACCTCGCGATGCCGCACGCCGCCGCCGTGCAGCGGGACGCGCGCATCGCGCAGGCCGAGGCCAACCGGCTTGCCACCGAGGCCGAGCAGAAGGCCGCGGCGCGGATGTCGGAGGCCACCCGGGACAGCGAGATCCTCCAGGCCGGATACCAGGCCGAGCGCGACAAGGCGGCGGCCAAGGCCCGGCAGGCCGGACCGCTCGCGGACGCCGCCGCCCGGCAGGACGTCGTCGTACAGGAGACCCGGATCGCCGAACTCGACGCCCTGCGCCGGGAACAGCAGCTCCAGGCGGACGTCCGCAAGCCCGCGGACGCCCAGGCGTACGAGACCCGGGCCCGGGCCGAGGCCGAGCGTGACGCGCGGATCTCCGCCGCGCAGGCCAAGGCCAAGGAGACCGAGTTGGCGGCCCTGGCCGAGGCGAGCCGGATCAAGACGGCCGCGAACGCCGAGGCCGAGGCGACCCAGGCACGCGGTGCCGCCGCCGCTACGGCGACCAGGGCCACCGGTGAGGCCGAGGCCGCCGCCGCACAGGCCAAGGGCCTCGCCGCCGCCGAGGCGACCCGGGCCCAGGGTCTCGCCGAGGCGGAGGCCATCAAGGCGCGGGCCGCGGCCCTCGCCGAGAACCAGGAGGCCGTGGTCGCGCAGCAACTCGCCGAGAACTGGCCGGAGATCGTACGGGCCGGCGCGTCCGCGTTCGGCAGCGTCGACAACATGGTGGTCCTCAACGGGGCCGACGGCATGGCGGAGATGCTCACCAAGGCGCTCACCATGGGCGGCACGGGTCTCGGTCTGGCCCGCCAGCTGCTGGCCACGATGAACCAGAACGGCCAGACCCCGAACGGGACTTCGGCCCTCAACGGGAGTGCGCAACCGCCGTCGCAGAAGGTGCCGGTGGAAAAGGACGAGAAGTGACGTCAACGGGAGGCTGACGCACGGAGCACGGGGGACACCCTCTAAGGTGCCCCCCGTGACCGCGTTTACCGATGAGAACGTCCCGGGCCGCTTCGGCCCCTCCGCCACCACCGAGGCCGACCCGCGCGAGGTCGGCAGGGTGCGTACCGAGTACTCCCCCGCGCACGACGGGGACCCGGACCCCGGTGAGATCGTCTGGACCTGGGTGCCGTTCGAGGAGAACGACGGCCGGGGCAAGGACCGCCCGGTGCTCGTCGTGGCCCGTGAGCCCGGCGGGACCCTGCTCGCCGTGCAGCTCTCCAGCAAGCGCCACGACGGCGACCGCGAGTGGGTGGCGATCGGCAGCGGCCCGTGGGACAAGTCGGGCCGCGACTCCTGGGTCGACGTGGACCGCGTCCTGCGCCTGCACGAGGACGGCATGCGCCGGGAGGCCTGCGCGATCGACCAGATGCGCTTCAACCTGGTCCGCCACCGGCTGCACGAACGCTACGGCTGGACCTGAGCGGCTACTTCTGGAGCTGGCGCTCCGGAAAGGCGCTTACGAACGCGTCCCGGACCGTGGCACCCGGTGTGCGGTCCAGGACGCCGAACACCACGTGCTCGAAGGCTGCGGCGAACCGTCCGCCCGGCCCGAGCAGCGTGTGGAAGGCGCCCGCGACCTGTGCCGGGTCGTTCTGGAACACCCCGCAGCCCCAGGCCCCCAGGACCAGTCGGCGGTAACCGTGCGCGAGCGCCGTCTCCAGAACCCGCTCCGCGCGTACGGCGACGGCGCCCGGCAGTTCGGCCGCGCGCTCGGGTGCCGTACGCAGGACGACCCCGGCGTTCGGCGCGGCGGCGGTCAGGAAGCCCGCGGTGTACGGCTCGTCCAGGAGGCGGCCCTTGTCGTCGCGGAAGACGGGGACGGCCGGTGAGTGGATGACCCGGTCCGTGTAGAACGGGTCGCGGTGGGCGCGGTGGTGGTCGTAGAAGCCGCGGGCCTCGAGCAGGCAGGCGTACAGCGCGGAGGCGCGGCAGAGTGCCTCTTCCTGGGCCTGCGCGCCGTTGAGGAAACCACCGCCGGGATTGCGGGCCGAGGCGAAGTTCAGCACGGCGACGGGGCCGGTGAGCCGGCGGGCCGCCTCCAGGCTGCTCTCGCCCGTGACCTCGATGAACGTGTCCACCGGCGAGAAGGCCGGTATGCGCACCGGCTCCGGTCCGTGCAGGCGGGTGCCCACGCGGGCCGCTTCGATCCCGTCCGCGATGGACACCTCGCGCCCGTCCGCCGTGCGGTACCCCCCGGCCGCCACGATCTGCTCGGTCTGCTGCGCGATGCCGCGCAGGCGCGCGCTCATGGCATAACCCCCGTGTACGCCATGAGAGCGCGCCCCGCGATCTCCCCCGCGATCTCCCCCGTGATCTCCCCCGTCGTGCTCATACCTGCATCGTGAGCGATGCTGGTCGTGCGGTGCAACGGAGTTTCCGGGCTTCGCGAACGGCCGGCGAACCGGAGATTACCGATCCCGAACACGGCAATACGCACCCTTGTGCGACTAGCCGCGAGGGTCTTGGGTGGGACGAGTGTGCCGGCCCGGGCCCAACCGAAACCGGGCCGGCGACATGGTGGAATCTCAGGAGGATCCCGACATGTCCGATACGGCAAGTGACTGCAGCGACTGTACGGAGCCCCGTACCGCGGTCACCGAACCCGAGGTGGAAGCCCTGGTCAGGGGCATCTGCTTCAAGACCGGTCCGCCCCGAACCCTCGGGGTCGAAGTGGAATGGCTCGTCCACGAGCTGCGGCTGCCGCAGCTCCCCGTGACACCCGAACGGCTCGAAGCGGCCTATGCCGCACTGAAGTCCGTGCACCTGAGGTCGGCGCTCACCGTCGAGCCCGGCGGCCAGCTGGAACTGAGCTCGTCGCCCGCCGCCTCCCTGATGGAGTGCATCGGTTCCGTCTCCGAAGACCTCGACACCGTCCGCGCGGTGCTGGCCCGCGACAACCTTGGGCTGGTCGGCGTCGGCCACGATCCCTGGCACCCGCCGCGCCGGTTCCTGCACGAGCCGCGCTACGACGCGATGGAACGCTGCCTCGACCGCACCGGCCCCGCCGGCCGCCGCATGATGTGCACCTCGGCGTCCGTACAGGTGTGTCTGGACGCGGGCTACGAGGAGCCGGGGCCGCTCGGCCACGGGCGGCGCTGGTGGCTGGCGCACCAGCTGGGCGCGGTGCTGGTGGCCGCGTTCGCCAACTCCCCGCTGGTCGGCCGCAGCCCCACGGGCTGGCGTTCCTCCCGGCAGCTGATCTGGATGGAGATCGGCCCCGGCCGGGCGGGCGCGCCACCGCTGGACGCGGAGCCGCGCGGCGCCTGGGCGGAGCACGTCCTCGACTCGCCGGTGATGTGCGTCCGGCGCGAGGACGGTCCCTGGGACGTGCCCGAGGGGCTCACGTTCCGCGAGTGGACCCGGTCTTCGACGCCCCCGACCCGTGACGACCTCGACTATCACCTCACGACCCTGTTCCCGCCGGTCAGACCACGTGGCCATCTCGAACTGCGCATGATCGACGCGCAGCCCGGGGACGACGGCTGGATCGTGCCGCTGGCCGTGACGACGGCGCTGTTCGACGACCCTGAGGCCGCCGAGACGGCGTACCGGGCCGTGAAACCGCTGGCCGAACGGTCCCTGGGGCTGCCCGCGCCGCACAATCCGCTGTGGATCGACGCGGCCCGCTACGGGCTGTCCGACCCGGAGCTGCACGAGGTGGCGCTCGTCTGCTTCGCGGCGGCCCTGGAGGCGCTGCCCCGGCTGGGCGCGAGCGCCGGGGTCACGGACGCCGTCCGCGCGTACTTCGACCGCTATGTCATCCGGGGCCGCTGCCCCGCCGACGATCTGCTCGACCGCGTGCGTGGCACGGACAGCCGCCCGCACGGGAAGGACATCCGCACATGACCGACGCCGACACCACCGTTGATGACATCGATATCGAGGCGCTCAGGGAACGGGCGCTGACCACCCTCACCACGGCCCGGGACCGCACCACGCTCCTGACGAGCTGCGTGGACGAGCCCGAACTCACCGCCCAGCACTCGCCGTTGATGTCCCCGCTGGTCTGGGACCTCGCGCACATCGGCAACCAGGAGGAGCTGTGGCTGCTGCGTGCCGTCGGAGGCCGGGACGCGATGCGGCCCGAGATCGACGGCCTCTACGACGCGTTCGAGCACCCGCGCTCCGAACGCCCCTCGCTGCCGTTGCTGCCGCCCGCGGAGGCCCGGCAGTACGCGGCCGAGGTGCGCGGCCGGGTGACGGACGTACTCGCTGATTCGGCGTTCCGCGGGTCGCGGCTGACGGAGGCGGGCTTCGCCTTCGGAATGGTCGCCCAGCACGAACAGCAGCACGACGAAACGATGTTGATCACCCATCAGCTCCGCACGGGACCACAGGCGTTGACGGCTCCGGATCCGGAACCGGTACCGCTGTTCACCGGCCCGGCCGAAGTCCTTGTCCCCGGAGGCCCGTTCATCATGGGCACATCCAGCGAGCCGTGGGCCCTGGACAACGAGAAGCCCGCGCACCGGCGCGAGGTGGCCCCCTTCTACATCGACACGACCCCGGTGACGAACGGCGCGTATCTGGCGTTCATCGAGGACGGCGGCTACGACGACCCACGCTGGTGGACGAGGGAGGGCTGGGCGCACATCCGCCGCAACTCCGTCGTGGCGCCGCTGTTCTGGCGCCAGGACGCGGGCCAGTGGCTGCGCCGCAGGTTCGGTGTCACCGAGGCCGTGCCGCACGACGAGCCGGTGGTGCACGTGTGCTGGTACGAGGCCGACGCCTACGCCCGCTGGGCCGGACGCCGGCTGCCCACCGAGGCCGAGTGGGAGAAGGCGGCCCGCCACGACCCGACGAACGACCGCTCGATGCGCTATCCGTGGGGCGACGCCGACCCGGCCCCGCAACACGCCAACCTCGGTCAACGGCACCTCCGCCCGGCCCCCGCGGGCAGCTATCCGGACGGCGAATCACCCCTCGGCGTCCGCCAGTTGATCGGTGACGTGTGGGAGTGGACGTCGAGCGACTTCCTGCCCTACCCGGGGTTCAGGGCGTTCCCGTACAAGGAGTACTCGGAGGTGTTCTTCGGCCCCGAGTACAAGGTGCTGCGGGGCGGTTCGTTCGCCGTGGACGAGGTGGCCTGCCGGGGCACGTTCCGCAACTGGGACTATCCGATCCGGCGGCAGATCTTCTCCGGTTTCCGCACCGCCCGCTCGGGGGCCGTCTGATGTGCCGTCATCTGGCCTACCTGGGACCCGAGGAGCCGCTCGGCCGGCTCCTCGTGGAACCGGAGCACAGCCTGTACCGCCAGTCCTGGGAGCCACGACGGCAGCGGCACGGGACGGTCAACGCCGATGGTTTCGGGGTGGGTTGGTACACCGAGGGCGACCCGGTGCCGGGCCGCTACCGGCGGGCCGTACCCATCTGGGGCGACCAGTCCTTCGCCGACCTGGCCCGCGTGGTCCGCTCGGGAGCACTGCTGGCCGCCGTACGGGACGCGACGTTCGCGGGCGCGGACGGGGAGGCCGCGGCGGCGCCGTTCGCCGCGGGCCCCTGGCTGTTCAGCCACAACGGGGCCGTCACAGGCTGGCCCCAGACGCTCGCCGCACTGGCTCAACGGCTGCCGCCGGTCGACCTGTTGTCCCTTGAGGCCCGCTGCGACTCGGCGCTCGTCTGGGCGCTGGTCCTCGGCCGGCTGCGGGCGGGCGACGAGCAGGGCCAGGCACTGGCCGACACGGTGCTGGAGGTTGCCCATGCCGCCCCCGGCTCCCGGCTCAACCTCCTTGTCACCAACAGCGAGTCGATCGCCGCGACCGCTTGGGGCGACACCCTCTGGTACCTCTCGGAGCCCGGCCGCCGCACGGTCGTGGCCTCCGAGCCCTACGACGACGACCCGCACTGGCAGGAGGTCCCCGACCGCACTCTGCTCACCGCGACCCGCGCCGATGTCCTCCTCACCCCCCTGAAAGACCTCGCATCACCGAAGGAGCCCAGCACGTGAGTCCGTTCCTTCTCACCCGCACCCTGCCCGAGGACGCCACCGACGCGGCCCTGCGAGCCGACGTCCTGCACGGCCTCACCCGCACCCCGAAGACCCTCCCGCCGAAGTGGTTCTACGACGCCCACGGCAGTGAACTCTTCGAGCAGATCACCGAGTTGCCCGAGTACTACCCGACCCGCGCGGAACGGGAGATCCTCGTCGACCGGGCCGGCGAGATCGCCGCCGCGACCGGCGCGCGGACGCTCGTCGAGCTGGGCTCCGGCTCCTCGGACAAGACGCGTCACCTCCTCGACTCGTTCACCGACCTCGCCCTGTACGTCCCCGTCGACGTCAGCGAGAGCGCGCTCACCCAGGCCGGGCACGCCCTCGTCGCGGAGCGGCCGGGTCTCGACGTGCATGCCCTGATCGCCGACTTCACCGGCGCGATGACGCTCCCGGAGACACCGGGACCGCGCCTGCTGGCGTTCCTGGGCGGCACGATCGGCAACCTGCTGCCTGCCGAACGCGCCACGTTCTTCGCCGGTCTCCGCGCGCTGCTCTCACCCGGCGACGCGCTGCTGCTCGGCACGGACCTGGTCAAGGACGAACAGGTCCTGGTCAGGGCGTACGACGACGCGGCGGGGGTGACGGCCGCGTTCAACAAGAACGTCCTGACCGTGGTCGACCGCGAACTGGGCGCCGACTTCGACGCCGCCGCCTTCGACCACGTGGCCCTCTGGGACGCCGGCAACGAGTGGATCGAGATGCGGCTGCGGTCCCGCGCGGACCAGACCGTGAAGATCCCGGCACTCGATCTCGCCGTCGACTTCGCGGCCGGCGAGGAACTGCGCACCGAGATCTCGGCGAAGTTCCGCAGGATGGGCGTGCGGAGCGAACTGGCTGCGGCCGGGCTGGAGTTGGCCCACTGGTGGACCGACCGGGAGGGCCGCTTCGCGCTGTCACTGAGCGTGGTCCGCTGACATCGGGTGACGGGCCGTCTCGCGTACCGCCGCACCTTGGGGCACGGTGGAGTGACGCGTGACGCGCCCGTCACGGCCGAGAGGAGTACCCGCATGTCCAACCACACGTACCGGGTCACCGAGATCGTCGGCACCTCTCACGAGGGCATCGACCAGGCCATCCGCAACGGCGTCGCCCGCGCCGCGCAGACCCTGCGCAGCCTCGACTGGTTCGAGGTGACACAGGTCAGGGGCCAGATCGAGAACGGGCAGATCGAGCACTACCAGGTCGGCCTGAAGGTCGGCTTCCGCATCGAGGACGAGGACTGACCGCCGGCGCTACCGTGGGCGCACCGCGTAGGTCAGGTGCGTCACCCGCGACGACGACTGCGAACGAAGCGGCTCCAGCGCGATCCTGGAAGCGTCCACGCCGTCGAACAGGCGGGTGCCGGTACCGAAGAGCACCGGTGACAGCGTGACCGAGAACTCGTCGACCAGGCCCGCGTTCAGGTACTCCAGGATCGTCGCGCCGCCGCCGGCGATACGGACGTCGCGGTCCCCGGCGGCCTCGCGGGCCTGGTCGAGGGCGTGCTCGATGCCGTCGTCGACGAAGTGGAACGTGGTGCCGCCGGGCCGCTCCCACGGGTCGCGCCTGGTGTGGGTCACGACGAAGACCGGGGTATGGAAGGGCGCCTCCTCCGGCCAGGACCGCTCGCCGAGGTCGAACATGCGCCTGCCCATGACGCTCGCGCCGGTCCGCTCGAACGTCTCACGCGCCATGTCGTTGTCGGGGCCCTCCTCGCCGCCCTCGCCCAGTTTCAGGTTCTCCCGGAAGAACCGCAGTGGGAACACCCACTGCTGCAGCTCCGTCCACTGCGCCAGCCAGCGCCGTACGTCCGGGTCGTCCCGTCTCCCGGGCGCGAAGAGCGTGTCCTGGTCGGGCACGGGCTCGGGTGCGACGAAGCCGTCCAGCGACATCGACACGCTGAAGAACACCTTCCCGGCCATCAGCCCTCGGCCCCCTTCGGCGCGAGGTCGGTGACGTAGGCCGCCAGGCTGCCCAGGGTCTGCTCGCCGCCCTCGATCGCGTGGTACTTCTCGGCCGCCTCGTCGCGCAGTTCCTTGGTGGGGAACACCGTGCGCATGACGATCCGGGTCGCCGCGCCGTCCGGCGCGAGGGTCAGGACCGACTCGAAGGCGTTCGGGTCGTCGCGGGTCTCACCGTGCAGCAGCTCGATCCGCTCCGGCGGGACGATCCCCGTCCAGCGGATCCACTCGGAGTAGTCGGTCCCGTCCGGCCCGTGCAGCACGAAGACCCACTCCCCGCCCTCACGGAACTCGAAGGACCGCGTGCTGGTGGTGAACCCGTCGGGGCCCCACCACCGCGACAGATGCCGGACCTCGGTGAACGCCTCGAACACCAGCTCCCGCGGGGCGTCGACGACCCGGGAGATCACGATCTCCCGGTCGGCCGTAGCCGACTCCGCCCCCGCCCCCGTCTCCTGCTTTGTCCCTGCCATCGGTCATTCCTCCTGCCGTGCCTGCTTGAGGTCCTGCACATAGCTGTCCAGCCGGTCGAAACTCTCGTTCCAGAACCGCTCGAATCCGCCGGCCCACTCGTGGACAGGCCGCAGCCCGCGGGCGTCCAGGCCGTACAGGCGCTGTTTGCCCGCCTCGCGGACCTTCACCAGCCCTACCTCCCGGAGCACCCGCAGATGCTTGGACGCCCCCGGCTGGCTCATCCCCAGCCGGTGCGCCAGCTCGGTCACCGGTCGCTCGCCCGCCCGCAGCAGTACCAGGATCTCCCTGCGCTGCGGCTCGGCGATCGCGTTGAAGACATCCGACGTCGTCGCTGCTCGTGCCATGGCAGCCATCGTATGCCGATATGGGAATGCGTCAAGCCTGGCGGGATCCGAGCACGTCCTGTCGGATGACGCGGGTCCGGCCCGCTCAGGTCCGGCCCTCCCCCTCCTGTGCCGCCTCCAGCGCGGCGGAGGGAGCGGTCCAGCGGGCCCGTACGACCCTGAACCCGGCCCGCTCGGCGTCGTCGCAGACCAGCTCGTCGTCGTCCACGAGAACCCGGATGTCCCGGTCCCTGGCGAGCCGCCTGAGGATCTCCAGCTTGGTGCGGCGGGCGGGCCTGCGGTCGTCGTTGCGCCGCATGAACACCCGTCCCTCGGGCAGCCCCTGCGCGTCGAGCCAGTCGAGCGTGTCGCGCCGGCAACGCTCGGGCCGCCCGGTCAGATAGACGACCTCGCACTCCTCGGCACACTCCAGCGCGAGCGCGACGCCCTCCGCCAACGGCGGGTCCTGTGACGCGGCGCCGAAGAAGCCGTCCCAGTCGCGCGGTTTGTGCTCCAGGAACCGCTGCCGGTGGGCCGTGTCGGCGAGGGTGTTGTCGAGGTCGAACACGGCGAGGGGCCGCCTGCTGTCAGCTGTCACCGGGCCACCTTAGACAGCCCCCGCACCCCGGCGACGGCCGCCCGAGGCCGTGGCCTCATGCTTCTCGTATGTCTGCCGTAACTCCCGCTCCCCGTACGTTCCTCATGGGCGCCGCCCGAGAACGGCCCTGCACCCTGGTCGTCTGCCGGGGCTGCTGCTGCGGCGACCCGCGCAAGCACCCGGGCACGGACCACGGCTGGCAGTTGGAACGGCTGCGGTCCGGTGCGGCCGAGCACGGTTTCGCGGTGCGTACGACGGACTGTCTCGGCCCGTGCGACCAGGCCAACGTGATCGTGGTGCAGCCGTCGGCCGCGGGACGGCGGGCCGGCGGGCGGCCGACCTGGGTCGGATTCGCGATGGACGACGACTGCACGGAGGAAGTGCTGCAGTGGGCGGCGGCGGGCGGACCAGGGCTCGCGGAGCCGCCCGTCACGCTGGAGCTGCAGTTCATCGCCCCGCCACGGGACGCCCGCGTCCGGTCCCGGCGGTAAGGGCTCCGAACGACTCGGGGAATGCCAGCGCCTCGCGGACGTTGAACCCCATGTGAGCTCCTTGATCGCCGCGACCCCTTTCTCCGTGCTCGACCGCTCCCGCACCCGCGAGGGGCACGCGCCCGCCGAGGCACTGCGCGACACCGTGGAGCTGGCGCGAGAGGTCGAGGGGCTGGGTTATCACCGGTTCTGGGTGTCGGAGCACCACGGTGTGCCCGGAGTCGCCGGTTCCGCGCCGACCGTGCTGGCCGCCGCCGTCGCCTCGGCCACCCGGACCATCCGCGTCGGGACGGGCGGGGTGATGCTGCCCAACCACCAACCCCTGGTCGTGGCCGAGCAGTTCGGGGTGCTGGAGTCACTGTTCCCGGGCCGGATCGACATGGGCCTGGGCCGCTCGGTCGGCTTCACCGACGGCGTGCGCAAGGCTCTGGGCCGCGACAAGGACGACGCCGACGACTTCGCCGGACAACTCGACGAACTCCTCGGCTGGTTCCGCGGCACCTCCCCCACCGGCGCGCACGCACGGCCCTCGGAGGGTCTCGCCGTCCCGCCGTTCGTGCTCGCGATGGGCGAGGGGGCCGACATCGCGGCCCGGGCCGGTCTGCCGATGGTGATCGGTGACCTGCGCAACCGGGAGAAGATGCGGCGCGGCATCGACCACTACCGCGCCCGGTTCCGCCCTTCCCCCTGGACCACCGAGCCGTATGTCGTCGTCTCGGGCACGATCGCCGTGGCCGCCACCCCCGAGGCCGCCCGCCGGCTCCTCGTCCCGGAGGCCTGGTCGATGGCGTACTCACGCACCCACGGCACGTTCCCGCCGCTGCCGCCCGCCGAGCGGGTGGAGGAACTGGCCATGTCCGACAAGGAGTCCGGCTTCTACGAGGCCGGGCTCACCGGACAGCTCGCGGGCACCGAGGAACAGGTGGCCCACGAGCTGGAGACGGTGCTGAAGGAGACGGGGGCCGACGAGGTCCTCGTCACCACCAGCACCTACGACCGCGAAGCCCTGCTGGACTCCTACCGGCGGCTCGCCCGCGTCGCCTCGCTCACAGGGGTCACGGGGTGAGCACCATCCGGAAGCGCGCGGCCCCGGACAGCATCCGCTCGTAGGCCTCGCCGACCTGGTCCAGGGGCACGGTCTCCACCATCGGGCGGATGCCGTGCAGAACGCTGAAGGCCAGCGTGTCCTGCACGTCCTGCGCGGTGCCGGACGGATGACCCCGAACCACCTTGCCGGGCATGATCAGTTGGAACGGGCTGATCCCCAACGGCGCGTTGTCCGCCCCGATGACCACCAGTTCACCGCGGTGCCTCAGCCCCTCCACCGTCGCCGCGGCGGCGTCGGCGTTGCCCGCGGTGGCCAGGACCACCTTCGCGCCGCCCAACGCCCGCAGCGCCTCGGCGACTTCCGTGTCCGCCGTGCTGTCGACGTAGTGGTGCGCGCCCAGCTGCTTGGCGAAGTCGGCCTTTTCGGCGCCGCGCGCGATCGCCACGGTCTCGAATCCCATCGCGACCGCGTACTGCACACCCAGGTGACCGAGACCGCCGAGTCCGAGTACGGCCACCAGGTCGCCCGGCCCCGCCGAACTGTGCCGCAGCCCGTTGAAGGTGGTCACACCCGCGCAGCCCATGGGCGCGGCGGCACTGGCCGACAGTCCCTCGGGGATCCTGGCGAGCGCGTCGATGGGCGCGATCGTCATCTCGGCGAAGCCGCCGTCGTACGCCCAGCCGGGCACCTTCAGGTTCTCGCAGACGATGAAGTCGCCCTGCCGGCAAGGGGTGCAGTGGCCGCAGCTGCCGCCGAACCAGCCGACCGCCACCCGGTCGCCGACCCGCCAGCCCCGGTCCGAGGTGCCCTCGCCGAGCGCGTCGATCCGCCCGGCGATCTCGTGCCCGGTGACGAGCGGGAAGCTCACGCCGGGCACTCCGGCGTCGACGAAGAAGGTGTCGCTGTGGCAGATCCCGCAGGCCTCCACGGCGATCCGTACATGGCCGGGGCCGGGCTGCTGCACGTCACGCTCGACAATCGTGAACTCACCGCCGGCGGCACCGACTTGGGCGACTCGACAACTGCTCATACCTGTCTCCCGGAGGGATGCGATTACGGCCTGGCCGGGCGCCGGACGGTGGGGCGCAGGCGACTGTGCGGCGCGACCGCTTTCCGTGTCTTCCAACGTGGCACAGCACGGACACCACCGCATCCCCGCCGGTCAGCGGGCGTCACCCGCCGAGGTCGCATAGACTCGCCAGGTCATGCACAGCCCCCACGACCCCTACGTCCGCGTCCGCGGCGCCCGCGAGCACAATCTCCAGGGCGTCGACGTCGACATCCCTCGGGACGTGCTGGCCGTGTTCACGGGCGTCTCCGGCTCCGGAAAGTCGTCCCTCGCCTTCGGCACGATCTACGCCGAGGCACAGCGCCGATACTTCGAGTCGGTCGCGCCGTACGCCCGCAGACTGATCCACCAGATCGGCGCCCCGAAGGTCGGCGAGATCACCGGACTCCCGCCCGCCGTCTCGCTCCAGCAGCGCCGATCGACCCCCACCTCCCGCTCCTCGGTGGGCACGGTCACCAACCTCTCCAACTCTCTCCGGATGCTGTTCTCCCGCGCCGGCGACTACCCGCCCGGCGCCGAACGCCTCGACTCGGACGCCTTCTCCCCCAATACGCCGGCGGGCGCGTGCCCCGAGTGCCACGGCCTCGGCCGGGTGCACCGCACGACCGAGGAGTCCCTGGTCCCCGACCCCTCCCTCTCCATCCGCGAAGGCGCGATCGCCGCCTGGCCGGGCGCCTGGCAGGGCAAGAACCTGCGCGACATCCTCGACACCCTCGGCCACGACGTGGACCTGCCGTGGCGCGAACTGCCCGCCGAGCAGCGGGAGTGGATCCTGTTCACGGACGAGCAGCCGGTGGTCACCGTCCATCCGGTCCGGGACGCCGACCGTATCCAACGCCCGTACCAGGGCACGTACATGAGCGTCCGCCGCTACGTCATGAAGACCTTCGCGGACACGAAGAGCCCCACGCTCCGGGCCAAGGCGGAACGCTTCCTGACCAGCTCCCCCTGCCCGGTCTGCGGAGGCAGCAGACTGCGCGCCGAGTCCATGGCGGTGACCGTCGCGGGCCGCACAATCGCCGACCTGGCGGCACTCCCCCTCACGGAACTGGCGGGCACGCTCGACGGAACCTCGGAGGCGGCACGCGTCCTCACCGAGGACCTCACGTCCCGTATCGCCCCCGTCCTCGAACTCGGCCTCGGCTACCTCAGCCTGGACCGCGCGACCCCCACCCTCTCCGCCGGCGAACTCCAACGCCTGCGCCTGGCAACGCAGTTGCGCTCCGGTCTCTTCGGTGTCGTCTACGTCCTCGACGAACCGTCCGCCGGACTGCACCCCGCCGACACCGAGGCCCTGCTCACGGTGCTGGACCGACTGAAGGCGGCGGGCAACTCGGTGTTCGTGGTGGAGCACCACCTCGACGTGATGCGTGCCGCCGACTGGCTGGTGGACGTGGGTCCGCTGGCCGGCGAGCACGGCGGGCGGGTGCTGCACAGCGGCCCGGTGGCCGAGCTGGCGAAGGTGAGGGAGTCGGCGACAGCCCGCTTCCTCTTCGACCACTCCCCCGTAGCCGCTCTCGACGTCCGTTCACCGCGAGGCGAGTTGAAGGTGGGGCCGATCACCCGGCACAACCTGCGGGACGTGACCGCGGAGTTCCCGCTGGGCGTGTTCACCGCCGTCACCGGCGTGTCCGGCTCCGGAAAGTCCACGCTGATCGGCGAGATCACCGAGGAACTGCCGGGCGTGGGACGCCTGGTGTCGGTCGATCAGAAACCGATCGGCCGCACCCCGCGCTCGAACCTCGCCACCTACACCGGCCTCTTCGACGTCGTCCGCAAGGTGTTCGCCGCCACCGACGAGGCACGGCAACGGGGTTACGGCGTAGGGCGGTTCTCTTTCAACGTGCCGGGCGGGCGCTGCGAGACCTGCCAGGGCGAGGGATTCGTCAGCGTCGAACTGCTCTTCCTCCCGAGCACCTACGCGCCCTGCCCCGACTGCGGCGGAGCCCGCTACAACCCCGAGACCCTCCAGGTGACCTACCGGGGACGGAACATCGCGCAGGTCCTCGACCTGACGGTGGAGGCCGCGGCCGACTTCTTCGCGGACACGGACATTCCGGCCGTGGCCCGCAGCCTCACCACACTCCTGGACGTCGGCCTCGGCTATCTGCGGCTGGGCCAGCCCGCCACCGAACTCTCCGGCGGGGAGGCCCAACGCATCAAGCTGGCAAGCGAGTTGCAGCGCACCCGACGCTCCCACACCCTCTACCTCCTCGACGAACCGACCACCGGCCTCCACCCGGCCGACGTCGAGGTCGTGCTACGCCAACTCCACGGACTGGTCGACGCGGGCCACACCGTGGTCGTGGTCGAACACGACATGGCGGTGGTGGCGGGCGCGGACTGGGTGATCGACATGGGTCCAGGTGGAGGGGAGGACGGCGGCAGGGTTGTGGCAACGGGCCCGCCGAGGAAGGTATCGAGGGCAGCAGAGAGCACGACGGCCCCCTACCTGGCAAACGCCCTCGCACAGACGCCCTTGTCTTAGGGGCGCGGGAAACTGCGCGCCCGGCCCCACACACCCGCAGCCGGACGACTACCCCTTCAGCCCGGCCACCAACTCACGCGGCAACCCATGCGTGTCGTGCAGATAGAGATAGTCATCCTCAGTCAGCGACCCCCGAAACTCCGGCCGCGACAACACCCGCCGCCCCCGCTCCAGAAGCAGACCGAACCGCCGCTCCTCGTCCATCAACACGCCCCGCACAACATCGACACCGACCGACTGCCGGAAATGGTCAAGCGTGTGCTCGACAAGGTCCACCGGCAGATCACCCAGGGTGCGCGAAGGATCATCGCGCCGCAGAACCGTGAGCAACCGCCGCACCAGCCGCCGTAGGACGTACCCCCGCCCGGTGTTGGAGGGCCGCACCCCGTCTCCGAGGACCACGACGCTCGACCGCAGATGGTCGCAGACCACCCGCACCGACTGCTCGTCCAGATCCCACAGCGGTGGAACCAGCCGCATCCACGGCTCGAACAGATCCGTCTCATGGACCGAGCGGCACCCCTGGAGGACGGAGACGAACCGCTCCAGCCCCATGCCCGTGTCGACGTTGACCTGCCGCAGCGGTACGAGCCCGCCGTCCTCGCCGCGTTCGTAGCGCATGTGCACGTGGTTCCAGATCTCCATCCAGCGCGAGTCGGTGGTCGGGCTCCCCTCCGGCGGGCCGTCGCCGGTCCAGAAGAAGATCTCCGAGTCGGGGCCGCACGGGCCGGTCGGACCGTTGGACCACCAGTTCTCGTCCCGCGTCGGCTCCACGGGCAGGCCCAACTCCCGCCAGGTGCACAGGGATTCGCGGTCGGGGCCGAGCTGTTCGTCGCCGCCGAACACCGTGACGTACAGCTTCTCGCGCGGGATGCCGAAGCCGTCCCGCAGCAGCTCGTAACCCCAGCGCAGGCTCTGCGGATGGTCGTAGTCGCCCAGCGACCAGGAGCCGAGCATCTCGAACACGGTCAGGTGGGTGAGGTCGCCGACCTCGTCGAGGTCGGTGGTGCGCAGACAGCGCTGGACGTTCACCAGGCGCCGCCCATCGGGGTGCGGGCGGCCCTGGAGGTACGGCGTGAGCGGGTGCATGCCGGAGGTGGTGAACAGGACCGGGTCGGACGGCGGCGGCAGGAGGGTGCTGCCGGTGATCGGCTCGTGTCCGCGCTCGCGGTAGAAGTCGAGGAACGTGCGGACGACGTCGTCGGTGTTCATGGCGGTGGGTCCTTCGGGTCGGGTGGGGACCGGAAAGGAACCGCGGGGGGACCTGCGAAGAGGCTGGAAACGACACGTCCCGGCGGTCCGTTTCCGGCCGCCGGGAGAGGTTGGGTGAGGTCAGGCGTCGGCGGCCGGCGAGCTGGTCGCTCGCGCGGTCGCGGTGCCGGTGTGCCTGATGATCCTCATGGCCGCGACGCTAGCAGGACGCCTCCGCGTCGTCCTGCGAATTTTCGCCGGGGTCCGCGCCACCGAGGTGCAGTGGTCCGGGTGGTGGGCCCGGCCCGACACCCCGCTCTGCGCGGCGTGGGCGAGGGAGCGGCGGTCGGGGTGGCTGCCGGGCGCTATGGTCTCCCCCACCTCGACGTCGGCGACCAGTCCGCGCGTCGACACCACCCGCCACACCGAGGTGAGCAGCGAGTCGCTGCCGACGAAGGCGGGGGCCGTGCTGGCCGTACCGCCGTCGGTCCGGTAGTGCAGGCCGACCGGCTGGACGGGAACTCCGGCGTCCAGCGCGGCCTGGAAGACGGCCCGCCGGAAGTGTCCCTGGGCCAGGCCGCACCAGGTGCTGCCCTCGGGAAAGACGGCGACCGCTCCCCCGGCGCGCAGGGCGCCCGCGATGGAGGCGACCGTCTCGGGCAGGGCGCGCAGCCGGTCGCGGTCGATGAACAGGGCGCCGCTGCCCGCAGTGAGTGTCCCGGCGACGGGCCAGTGCCGGATCTCGGCCTTGGCCAGCATGCGGGCCGGTCGTACGGCAGCCATCAGCGGGATGTCCAGCCACGAGATGTGGTTGGCGACCAGCAGCAGTCCGCCGGTGGGCGTGGTGCTGCCGGTGATACGGAGCCGGATGCCGGCGGCGCGGACGATCGTCCGGCACCACCAGCGCACCGCGCGGGCCGGGACGCGTCCGCCGATGGGGGTGAGGGCGGCCCCGGCTGCCACCACGACCAGTACGGCCACGAATCTCAGCACGGCGCGCGGTACGGCCGTGACGGACCCCGTCGACCCGATGCACGTCCTGGGGGTGCAGGGCGCGCTGGGCAGCCAGACGCTCATCAGGCCGGGACGAGCGAGAGGAAGTGCCGCAGATAGCGCGGGTTGACCCGGCGCATCGACAGCAGCACGTACAGGTCGGCGACCCCGAAGTCCGGGTCGTGGGCGGGCTCGCCGCAGACCCAGGCGCCGAGGCGGACGTATCCGCGCAGCAGCGGCGGGAGTTCGACGCGGTCGGTGGGGCGGGTGACGCCGTCCGGGCTCCAGGGCAGCAGGGGGCGTACCCGGAACTCCTCGGGGGCGAGGTGCTTGGCGCCGACCCGGTCCCAGGTGCCGGCGGCGAGGGCGCCTCCGTCGGCGAGCGGAATCGAGCAGCAGCCGGCGAGCCATTCGTGGCCGCGGTCCACCATGTAGCGGGCTATGCCGGCCCAGATGAGGCCGATGACCGTGCCGTCGCGGTGGTCGGGGTGGACACAGGAGCGGCCGACCTCGACGAGGCCCGGGCGGATCGGGTCGAGGGGAGCGAGGTCGAACTCGCTCTCCGAGTAGAGCCGTCCGGCGACCGCCGCGCGCTCCGGCGGCAGCAGCCGGTAGGTGCCGACCACCTGCCCGGTGGCCGTGTCGCGGACGAGGAGGTGGTCGCAGAAAGCGTCGAAGGCGTCCACGTCCAGGCCGGGCTGCGGGCTGGACAGGTGTGCGCCCATCTCCCCGGCGAAGACGTCGTGCCGCAGCCGCTGCGCGGCCCGCACCTCGTCCGCGTCGCGGGCGAGCGTGACGGTGTAGCGGGTCGGCGCGGCGGGCTGCGCGGGACGGTCGAGGGTGGAAACGCCGGTCATGGCTCTCCCTGATCACGGGCCGGGTGCGGCGGAGGAACAAGCTGGCCGGTTCCGTATGTCCGGTCGCAACAGTTCTTCCGATGCCGGGCGTCCTGCGCGTGACCTGTGCCCGGAGCAGGGATGTGGGGTTGTTGAACGGCGTCCCCGCATCCGGGCCCTCAGGGTGTGCCGGTCATTTCGGCGGGGCGCACCGCCCCAGCCACTCCTGGACCTCGTCGGCGCCGAGCACCCGCTCCAGCACCAGGTCACCGGCCATCCCGGGGAAGAAACGGCCCGCGGGCCAGCCGCGTCGGTACGGCGGCGGATCGAGGACCACCACCCGCGCGCCTTCAACGACCGGGATGTCGGCGGGAGTTCCCTCGTTCCACACCCATTCGCCGCCAGGGGTAACGAGGTTGAAGGACCCGGTGGTCGGCACCTGCCCCGGGGCGTCCCGGCACACGGCCGCCTCCTGCGCCGAGGGCGCCTCCCCCGGCACGTGTCCGCCGCCGACGAGGACGTCGGCGAGGAGCGTGTGCAGCTGGAAGTTGTCGCCGATGCCGGTCATGCGGAGCAGATATCCGGTGCCGGTGGGGCGGTGGAGGGCGAGGAGGGGTTCTTCGTCGAGGACGAGGAGGGCGTAGTGCAGGCATTTGAATTCGTCGCCGGACGCCTCGCGTATCTCGTGCAGGGCGCTCAGGAGGCCGAGGCGGGTCTCGGGCGGGAGTGTGGTGCGCACCGCCGGACGGTTGAGCATGGCCACCGAGGCCATCTCCCACTGCTGCAAGGTGATCCAGCCGACGGCGGCGTCCTGTCCGACCCGTTCGAGGGCGGCCTCGGTGAGGGCGGCCGGGTCGGGATCGGGCAAGTCTCCGCCGCCGGTCGCCGCCCAGCGTGCGCAGAACTCCTTGGCGACACCGAGTACTTCGGCCAGCCCCTCGAAGATGTGCGGGGCGCAGGCGCCGGCGTCCGCGCCCCGCTCGACACAGGCGCCGACCAGTACGGCGACCAGGGCGCGGGGCCCGGGCGGCACCGTCGGCAGCAGTGCGGCGAGGCGTGGGCCGACCTGGGCGAGATCGTCGTCCCGCGCGTGCTCGAAGTGCCGCTGTATCTCCTGCATCGCCTGCTGCGAACGCTCGCCGTCCCCCTGGCGCACGGCGGTCTCGAAGCCCACCACCGCGTCGAGGAACCGTGCCCTCCCCTTGCCTGTGAAGATCATGTGGGCAGCCTACCGAGGGGGCGATGCCTGGCGGGACCGGGGATGAGCACCACTCCCGGTCCCGCCCGTCCGCATCTTGTCGGCGAACGTTCTTGTGCTGCGAGCGAGTTCAGCGCTTGGCGCCCTGGCGCGTCGCCCGCAGCCACTCCTTGTTCATGCTGGTGATGGAGACCAGCGGGATGCCCTTCGGGCAGGCGGTGGCGCATTCGCCGGCCAGGGTGCAGCCGCCGAAGCCCTCGTCGTCCATCTGCGCCACCATGTCGAGGACGCGGGTCTCGCGCTCGGGGGCGCCCTGCGGGAGCACGTTGAGGTGGTTGATCTTGGCCGAAGTGAACAGCATCGCGGCCCCGTTGGGACACGCGGCCACGCACGCCCCGCAGCCGATGCACTCGGCGTGCTCGAAGGCGAAGTCGGCGTCCGGTTTGGGTACGGGAGTGGCGTGCGCCTCGGGGGCCGCACCCGTCGGCGCGGTGATGTAGCCGCCCGCCTGGATGATCCGGTCGAAGGCCGAGCGGTCCACGACGAGGTCCTTGACGACCGGGAAGGCGGATGCGCGCCACGGCTCGACGTCGATCGTGTCGCCGTCCTGGAAGGACCGCATGTGGAGTTGGCAGGTGGTGGTGCGCTCGGGGCCGTGCGCGTCGCCGTTGATGACCAGACTGCACGCGCCGCAGATGCCCTCGCGGCAGTCGTGGTCGAAGGCGACCGGGTCCTCGCCCTTGAGGATGAGTTCCTCGTTGAGGGTGTCGAGCATCTCCAGGAAGGACATGTCGCTGGAGATTCCGTCCACTTGGTAGGTGGACATGGCGCCTTCGGCGTCGGCGTTCTTCTGCCGCCAGACGCGCAGGGTGAGCTTCATGCGTAGCTCCGCTGAGTGGGGTGGACGTACTCGAAGACCAGGTCTTCCTTGTGCAGCACGGGAGATGAGCCCGTACCGGTGAACTCCCAGGCGGCGGCGTAGCTGAACTCCTCGTCCCTGCGCGCCGCTTCGCCGTCCGGGGTCTGCGACTCCTCGCGGAAGTGGCCGCCGCAGGATTCGGCGCGGTTGAGTGCGTCGAGGCACATCAGTTCGGCGAGTTCGAGGTAGTCGACGACACGGTTCGCCTTCTCCAGCGACTGGTTGAACTCCTCGCCGGTGCCAGGGACCTTGATCCGCCGCCAGAACTCCTCGCGGATCTGCGGGATGCGTTCCAGCGCCTTGCGCAGTCCGCTGTCGGTGCGGGCCATTCCGCAGAACTCCCACATGAGTTCGCCGACTTCGCGGTGGAAGGAGTCGGGGGTGCGGTCGCCGTCGACGGAGAGGAGCAGGTCGAGGCGGTCCTCGGTCTCGGCCAACACCTCCTGCACGGCAGGGTGTTCGGCGGTGATGTCCTCGTGTCCCGGGTGCCGCGCGAGGTAGTCGTTGATGGTCGCAGGGAGCACGAAGTAGCCGTCGGCGAGGCCCTGCATCAGCGCGGAGGCGCCCAGGCGGTTGGCGCCGTGGTCGGAGAAGTTGGCCTCGCCGATCGCGAACAGGCCGGGGATCGTGGTCTGGAGGTCGTAATCGACCCAGAGGCCGCCCATCGTGTAGTGCACGGCGGGATAGATCCGCATCGGGACCGTGTACGGGTCCTCGGCGGTGATCCGGGCGTACATGTCGAAGAGGTTCCCGTACTTCTCCTCGACGGCCTTGCGGCCCATCCGCGCGATGGCGTCGGCGAAGTCGAGGTAGACGCCCTGTCCGCCGGGGCCCACGCCCCTGCCCTCGTCGCAGACGTTCTTCGCGGCTCGGGAGGCGATGTCGCGCGGCACGAGGTTGCCGAAGGACGGGTAGATGCGCTCCAGGTAGTAGTCGCGCTCGTCCTCGGGGATCCGGTTCGCGGGGCGGGTGTCGCCCTTGGCCTTCGGCACCCAGATCCGGCCGTCGTTGCGCAGCGACTCGCTCATCAGGGTCAGCTTGGACTGGTGCTCGCCGGTGCGCGGGATGCAGGTCGGATGGATCTGCGTGAAGCACGGGTTGGCGAAGAGCGCGCCGCGCCGGTGGGCGCGCCAGACGGCGGTGGCGTTGGAGTTCATGGCGTTCGTCGACAGGTAGAAGACGTTGCCGTAGCCGCCGCTGGCCAGGACGACGGCGTCCGCGAAGTAGGTGTCGATACGGCCGCTGATGAGATCGCGTGCCACGATCCCGCGCGCCTTCCCGTCGATGACGATCAGGTCGAGCATCTCGGTGCGCGGATGCATCTCGATGTTCCCGGCGGCGATCTGCCGGGACAGTGCCTGGTAGGCGCCGAGCAGGAGTTGCTGCCCTGTCTGGCCGCGGGCGTAGAAGGTGCGCGAGACCTGCACCCCGCCGAAGGAGCGGGTGTCGAGCAGACCGCCGTACTCCCGCGCGAACGGCACGCCCTGCGCGACGCACTGGTCGATGATCTCGACGGAGATCTGCGCGAGGCGGTGGACGTTGGACTCTCGGGCCCTGAAGTCGCCGCCCTTGACGGTGTCGTAGAAGAGGCGGTGGACGGAGTCGCCGTCGTTGCGGTAGTTCTTCGCCGCGTTGATGCCGCCCTGGGCGGCGATCGAGTGGGCGCGGCGTGGGGAGTCCTGGTAGCAGAACTGGACCACGTGGTAGCCCTGTTCGGCGAGGGTGGCGCCGGCCGAGCCGCCCGCGAGGCCGGTGCCGACGACGATCACCGTGTGTTTGCGCCGGTTGGCGGGGTTGACCAGCTTGGCCTCGAAACGGCGGGTGTCCCAGCGCTCGTTGATCGGGCCGGTGGGCGCCTTGGTGTCGGTGACGGGGTCCCCGGTCGTGAAGTCCGCGTATTCAAGGGTCATTTCAGCTCACCACTCCGGTCATGACGCCCACGGGCACGGCGATGAAGCCGGCGGTGAGCAGCAGCGCGAGGACATTGGCGACGGTCTTCAGGGCGCGGTCACGGCTGCGGCTGCCCGCGCCGAGGGTCTGGGCCGCGCTCCAGAAGCCGTGCCGTACGTGCAGGCCGAGGGCGAGCATCGCGACGATGTAGACGGTGTCGCCGTACCAGGTGGAGAAGGTGTCCACGACGTTCTGGTACGGGTGGCCCTCCTGGAAGCCGCCGGAGTGCACGGTGCCGGTCGTCAGGTCGAGGATGTGCCAGACGATGAACAGGGCGAGGATGATCCCGCCCCAGCGCATGGTGCGGGTGGCGTAGGCCGCGCGGGGCTTCTTGTGGACGTACTTGCTGGGGCGCGCCCTGATGTCGCGGCGACTGAGCTGGTACGCGGAGACGGCGTGGGCGACCACGGCGACGACGAGGACGATCCGGATCAGCCAGAGCGTCCACTCGTAGTGCATGAAGGGTTCGCCGACGGTGCGCAGCCAGTGGGCGTAGTGGTTGAACTCCCCCGCGCCGAAGAAGATCTTCAGGTTCCCGATCATGTGGACGACCAGGTACAGCAGCATGATCAGGCCGCTGACCGCCATCACTGTCTTCTTACCGACGGAGCTGTCCCACACGGTGCGTGCCATGGACGGACGTCGGTCCGTCCGCGTTGCCAGAGCCATGTCCACGGACGTTAGGTGCCGGAGGGTGGATCGGTCCAAGACATGATCCGCCTTGATTCCATAGGCTGGGGCTATCGTGGCTGCATGCAGTTCCAACAGCTCCAGTACTTCGTGGCCGTCGCCGAGACCCGGCACTTCACCCGGGCCGCCGATCTGGTCCATGTCGCGCAGCCCTCGCTGTCCCAGCAGATCAAGGCGCTGGAGCGGGAGTTGGGGGCCGATCTGTTCCTGCGGGCCCGGGGCAACATCACGCTCACCGACGCGGGTGAGGCGCTGCTGCCGCTCGCGCGGCGCATCCTGGCCGACGCGGACACGGCCCGGCACGAGGTACTCGAACTGGTCCAGCTGCGCAGTGGCCGGGTCCGCCTCGGCGCGACCCCGAGCCTGTGCACGGGCCTGCTGCCGGACGTGCTGCGCGCCTTCCACTACCGGTATCCGGGCATCCGGCTGCTGATCGAGGAGGGCGGTTCGCACGATCTCGTACGGGAACTCGCGCGCGGCGCCCTGGACCTGGCCCTGGTGGTGCTGCCGCTGCCCACTCCGTCGCCGGCGCTGACCACGGTGGAGCTGCTTCGTGAGGACCTGGTCGTCGTGTCGTCACCGGAGACTCCGGCACCGGGCCGCGGGCGGACGGTGCGGATCTCCGATCTGGAGGGCGAGCGTCTGGTGATGTTCCGGCACGGCTACGACCTGCGCGAACTGACCGTCGCCGCGTGCCGCACCGAGGGCTTCGAGCCCGACTTCGCGGTGGAGGGCGGCGAGATGGACGCCGTGCTCGGCTTCGTACGGGCGGGGCTCGGCGTGGCCGTCGTACCGCGGATGGTCGCGACGAAGTCCGGGCGGGGGCTGCGGGTGACCTCGCTGGCCCGGCCCGGACTGCACCGGACGATCGCGCTGGCGCATCGCAGCGATGTGGCGCCGCCGCGGGCCGCCAGAGAACTGCAGCGGATGCTGCTGGAGCGCTGATCGTCCGTACGATGAACCTTTCGCGTACGAGGGGGGAACCAGAGATGCGAAGAACATGGCCGGCCGGTGTGCCGCTGGTCGGGCTGATACTCGCGGGGTGCGCGGGCTCGCCTGCCGACTCGGGGTGGCGAGCGTGGACCGCGTCCTACTCGGCTCAGGAGGGGCGCTGCGAGGCGACCAGTCATCAGCTCGTGTGCCGTACCGGCTCAGGTGGCTTCGTCGGGCGGTCGCAGGCCACCGGCAAGGTCAAGTGGACCGTCCCTCCGGCCGAGGGCGGCAAAGACGCCGACCTTGTCGTCGACTCGGCCGCCGAGCGGGCCGTGACCAGCTCCGGCGCGACGCTGAGCGCGGCCAATCTCCGTACGGGTAAAGCCGCTTGGACCCGTCAGCTGACCTACGGCTCCACCTTCCCGGTGGTCATCAGGGTGGCGGACGGGACCGTCTACGTGCTCGAGGCCCCGACGGAGGGCGCGAAGATCATCACCCTCGCCGCCTTCCGGGCCTCCGACGGCAAACCGCTGTGGCACCGCAGCATCGCGGCGGATCCGTACGGGGACATGGCCGTCTTCGGGGGCCGCGTCTACACCAGCGACGGCACCGAGGTAACCGCGCGCGACGCGCGTACCGGCGACACCGTGGCGGCCAGTCCCCGGGGCGTCGAGTGCGACTACCTCATCGCCGGCGGCCACTACCTCGTGTGCACCGGCAGCCCGTACTCCGCCGAGGACACCTTTCCGCCGCTCCAGCGCCTGGACCCCGGCACGCTCCGGCCACTGAAGACGGCCGAGGACACGGGAGACAAGCCCGAGCGCGGGGTGATCTCGTCCGACGGCGTGCTCGTGCTCTACGAGGACAGCGCGGAGGACCCGGGCGGGGGCTCCTGGAACGCGTACGACCTCGTCCACCCCAAGAGGCTGTGGAGCTACTACGACACCACGGAGGAGGGGGAGTTGGCGGGTGACCGGTTCCTCACCTTCACCCCGGGCAACGACGCCGCCGTCAGGGACCGGGTGATCTCGATCGACCTGCGCGCCGGTCCGAAGGGGACCGGCGACGCCGCGCCGCACCTGTCCCCGCGTTACTCACAGGCGAGGGGCGGCGAATACCCCAGGCTCGCCGTGCCGGGCGGTGACCCGGGCCATGTCGTCGTACAGGCGGGCACCCATCGCAGCCTGCGGTCGATCCCGCTGCCCTGAGGCAGGGGTCGCTCAGCCCGTCGCGTCCACCAGCGCCAGTTCGTGCAGCCGTTCCGGCGGGCCGGGGCGGGCGTAGTACCAGCCCTGGGCCGTGTCGCAGCCGAGTATCCGCAACTGCTCGGCCTGCGCCCCCGTTTCGACGCCCTCGACCGTCACCGCGAGGTTCAGGCTGTGGGCGAGGGAGACGATCCCCTCGACGATCTTGAGGTCGACGGGGTCGGCCGGGAACTGCTGCATGCCCTGGGTGAAGGAGCGGTCCAGTTTGAGGATGCTGACCGGCAGGCGGCGGAGGTTGGCGAGGTTGGAGTAGCCGGTGCCGAAGTCGTCGAGGGCGATGTCGACGCCCATCTCGGCCAGTTGGCGCAGCGGCTTCAGCAGGTCGTCGTCGGCGCCGATGAGCGCGGACTCGGTGACCTCCAGGCAGAGCGCGTCCGGAGTGACGCCCGCGCGCTCCAGGATGTCGACGGTGTCCTGCACCAGGCCGGGGTGGCTGAGCTGGCAGGGCGAGAGGTTGACGTTGATGCGCAGCGGTCCGGTGGCGTCGTTGCCGCCGTGTCGTTCCTGCCACTGCTTGGCCTGCCGGACGGACTGGTCGAGGACCCAGCGGCCCAACGGCACGATCAGGCCCGTGTGTTCGGCGAGCGGGATGAAGCGGTCGGGGCCGAGCACACCGTGCTGCGGATGCAGCCAGCGGACCAGGGCCTCGGCGCCGCGCACACTGCCGTCGCCGAGGTGGACCAGCGGCTGGTACTCGATGAAGAACTCGTTGCGGTCCAGGGCGGCCGGCAGCGCGGTGGTCAGGCCGTGCCGGGTGATGACGCGGGCGTCGGCCTCGGGGTCGGCGAGTTCGAAGCGGTTGCCGCCCGCCGACTTGGCCCGGTACATCGTGATGTCGGCGCTGCGCAGCACCTCCGCCGGACCGCGCTCGCCGGCCGGGCCCTCGACGATGCCGATGGAGCCGCGCACGGTGAGGTCACGGCCGTCGATGCTGACGGGGGTGATCAGCGCGTTCATGATGCGGCCGGCGAGTTCGTCGACCTCGCGCTCGGTGTCGGGTCCCGTGGTCAGCGCCACGAACTCGTCGCCGCCGAGCCGGGCGACCATCTCGCCGGGTGCGGTCGCGCAGGACTGGAGCCGGTCGGCGACCTCGACGAGCAGCCGGTCGCCGGCCGCGTGGCCGAGGCTGTCGTTGATGGTCTTGAAGCCGTCGAGGTCGAGGTAGCAGAGCCCGAACCGCTGGTTGTCGCCCGCGCCGAGCGCCTTCTCCAGGCGTTCGAAGAACAGGGTGCGGTTGGGGAGGCCGGTGAGGGCGTCGTGGGTCGCCTCGTAGCGCAGCCGCAGGTTCAGCAGCCGGCGCTCGGTGGTGTCCTCCATGAGAGCGAGCTGGTACTGCGGGTTGCCGTCGGCGTCGCGCAGCAGGGAAACGGTGAGGTTGGTCCACAGGACCGTTCCGTCAGGCCGGTAGAACGCCTTCTCGACGTGGTAGTGCTCGCGCTCGCCGCGGACGAGTTCGTCGTAGAGGGTCCAGGTCTGGGGCGCGTCGTCCGGGTGGGTCCACTCGCGGACGTTGCGTCCGCCCATGGTCTGGTCGGAGATCCCGAACATGCGCAGCAGCGCGCCGTTGACCTGGAGGATGTTGCCTTCGAGGTCGGCCATGCCGATTCCTATGGCCGCGCCCTCGAAGACCGCGCGGAAGCGGGCCTCCGTCGCGTGCAGGGCCTGGGCGACCACGCCCTGGGCCTGGAGTGCGGCCACCGAGATGGCCTCCTGCTCGGCGAGGGTGCGCTCGCGCAGCTCCTGGGCGAAGCCGGCGGCCATGGCGTGCTGGAGGCGGGCCGAGCGGATCCGCAGGTCCTCCTGGGAGCCGTCGCCGCCGCAGTAGAGCACCAGGTAGGCGTCGACGCACTCCAGGGTCCGGCTGAGGGCGTCCGGGTCGGTGCAGTGCGCGGCGACGAGGGCGGCGCCGACCTGCTTGCCCTCCTCTGCCTCGAAGGTCCTGGCGCGCAGCGCGTCGCTCAACCGCCGTGCCAGCGGCAGGAGCAGCTCCTCGAACTCCGGCCGGGTCAGCGAGGTCGAGGTCGCCGGGAACACCGCCCGGCTCCAGATGGTCGCGAACCTGCGCAGTCTGTCCTCCGGCCCGTCCGGCTCCGCGATCACGCCGTGCGTCCTACGCCGGCGAAACCGGAGAAGGAAAACGGATCCTCGTCCTCCGGTGCGGTGTCGGGCCGCCAGTCCGGCATCGGCACCAGTCCGGGTTCCACCATGTCGTACCCCTCGAAGAACCGCGCGATCTCCTCGCGCGAGCGCATGATCAGCGGATTGCGAATGTCCTTGTACACGTCGACCGCGCCCTCCGCCCGCTCCGGTGGCAACGGGATTCCCTCGTACGAGGCATGCGTGAGGATCAGCAGGCTGCCGGGCGCGAGTGCGTCGCGCAGCTCTGCCACCGCTCTGTACGGGTCGTCCGCGTCTTCCACGAAGTGCAGTATGGCAACGAGAAGGAGGGCCACTGGCCGATTCACGTCGATCAGGCGCTGCACCTCGTCGCTCGCCAGGATCTCCTGGGGCTTGCGGAGGTCGGCCGCGACGACGTCCGCGGTCGCGTTGCCCGCGAGGACGGCCTGGCTGTGCGCGACCGCCACCGGGTCGTGGTCGACGTACATGACATGGGCGCCCGGGCTGGCCTCCTGGGCCACCTCGTGGACGTTTCCGAAGGTGGGAATTCCGGAGCCGATGTCGAGGAACTGGGTGATGCCCTCGGCCGCCGCGAAGCGTACGGCGCGACGCATGAACGCCCGGTTCGCCTGCATGATCTTGGGAAGTCCCGGGAGGAACTCCATGGCCTTGCGGGCCGCCTCCCGGTCGACCTCGAAGTTGTGCGAACCGCCCAGGTAGTAGTCGTAGATACGCGAAACGCTCGGCACCGAGATGTCGATGCTTCGTGGTGCCCAGGCGGGACGCTCCATGTATCTCTCCAAGGCTCAGGCGATCCGGTGTTCGAGCTGAGGCTACTGATCGCCCGCCAAAGGAGCGAGCGGAAACGGAAATTGACCGTCCGTTCCCGGTCACTGCCTGCGGCACGTGCCGAATTGATGTGCGGGGACATGCGGAGAGGCGCGCAGAATGCCGGAATTGCTGTACGGGGAATGTCAAAGCGGCCCGCCCCCTCCGTGCGGTGCGGAGGGGGCGGACCTGTGGTCGTACGCGCTGTTGTGTTCGGCACTCTTGTCGCTTGCCCGCGTCCCTCCCTTCCGCGTATCCGTTGCCGAGTGGGCGGGGGGCGATCAACCCTGGGGAGGTTCTCGCTACTCCGCGGGCGCGCCGACCGGCTTTCCTTCGGGCGAGACGGCGTACCAAGTGCCGCCCACGCCCTGGCCGTTGGTCTGTCCGGCGGCCGTGTCACCGGAGAAGGTGTAGATCGGCCAGCAGTTGACGGTCATCTGCTTGACGCCGTCGGGCCGGGTGAAGCCCATGAGGCCCTTCTTCTGCACGCCCTTGGTGTCGTTCGCCGAGACGATGCCGACGGCCGGCCACTTCTCCGCGCAGGCGCCGAGGCAGTTGGAGACGGACTTCGGCCACGCCTTGTCCTTGAGGAAGCGGTAGACCGTGTGGCCGTTCTTGTCGACGACGATGTCGCCGAGCTTGGCGTCCTTTCGGACGGAGAGGCCGGGCAGCGAGGCGAGGGTCGCCTTCTTGCCGTCGGGGGCGAGCGCGTACCACTTGCCGCCCACGCCCTGGCCGTTGACGTCACCGGCGTTGACGTCCTTGGCGTAACGGTAGGCGGGCCAGCCGCCGATGGTCAGCTGCTTGGTGCCGTCGGCGCGGGTCACCTCGCCGAGCAGGGACTTGTCGATACCGGCCCCGGCGGTGGCGTCGTCGGCGGGAACCGGCGGCCATGTGGTGGCGCAGTCGCCGTTGCAGTTGGACTTCGGCGGATTGGCCGTGTCGGCGTCGAAACGGTAGAGGGTGAGACCCGCTCCGTCGCTCAACACCTTTCCGAGATCGGGGTTGTTGGCAACGGTCAGCTGGCCCGCGGGCTCGGCCGCCGCGGCCTGCTGGCCGTCGGCTCCGTAGCCGTTGCTCGCGGCACTGGGGCTCGACGTAGCGGCCCCCACGCTGCCATAACCTCCGGCCGCCGCCGTGGCGCCGACGTTCTGTGCCGCAGAGGAAGGTGTGGTCACATTTTCCGAACCGCACGCCGCCGTCAACGCCATGACGGACACGGCCGTCGCCGCGAGTGAGGCGCTCCGCCAGGAGGTCTTCATCGTCAACTCCCCATAATCACCTGGATGTTGCAGCGCCCGTCTGTGCCGCCGCACGGTCCTAGGTACGGGTGGGGACCACGGAAGTGTTCAACGGCCGCACAAATTTCTTTCCGACACCTGTGACACGGCAGTCGCCTCGGATGTGCGTACGCATCCGGCCACCTCCGACAGTCGGATCGTCAAACCGTCGCACAGCGCCTTCCACTCCTTCGGGGCAATCCCCTCGCGCTCCCGCGTGCGCGGGCCCGCGAGGCCTCATGATCTCCGTCGTGCATGGACCCGAACCGACCCGAACCGCCCTCGCCGCAAGGGTGTTGACCCTGGTGACGCTCACCTGGCTGCTGACGGGCGCACCGGCGGGCCCGGCGGCGGCCGACGCGTGCGCCTACGCCTCCACCGGGCCGGACGGCACGCAGGCGGTGGCGGTGGCCGGCGACTCCTGGCCGACACCCCCGGCCTGCCCGAAGCCGACCCCGCCGCCGCCCTGCCCCCCGCCGACACCCACTCCGCCGCCGAAGCCGACGCCGCCTCCCCCTCCGAGGCCGACACCCACCCCGACTCCGACGCCCAGGCCGACGCCGACACCGAAGCCCCGGCCCACGCCGAGACCCACGCCTCCGGCACCCCGCCCGGCGCCCGCGGCCCCGCTGCCCCGGCCCGCCCCGACGCCCACGCCCACACCGACTCCGCCGCCGAAACCCAAGCCGGTACCCAGGCCCGCCCCGCATCCCTCGGCGGCCCCGGTGAGTTATCCGAAGTACCACGCCCAGCCGCGCCCGCGGCCCGCCACCGGCCGGACGCCGCCGGTCGTCTACGTCCTGCTCATCACCCTGCCCGCGGTGGTCGCCATCGCCGCGCTGCGTCCGCGCTGATCCCCGGAGGAACCCCTTGTCGGAATGGCTTGTTCTCGCCCTCGCGATGGCGGCGGCCTGTGTGGTCGTCGTCATCGTCACCTTCCTGCGCGAACGCGCGGCGTCCGAGGACGAGGACCCCAGCGAGACCCCGGACGTCATCGAGTACATGACGATGTGGATCGGCGTGGTGTACGCCATCGTCCTGGGTCTGGCGATCGCCGGCGTCTGGGAGGCCCGCAGCGCCGCCCAGGACCATGTGCAGGCGGAGGCGCAGGCGCTGCACGAGATCTCGGAACGGGTGCGGGCCTATCCGCCGGACGAGCGTGACCGCATCCGGGCGGATGTCGACGCCTACGTCTCACATGTCGTCAACACCGAGTGGAAGACGATGGCGGACCACCAGAAGCTCACCCAGCACGGCACCGATCTCCTCGAACGCATCCGTCAGGACGTCACCGACTACCAGCCGAAGACGGACTTCCAGGCGCAGGCCTACCAGCCGCTCGTCGAGCAGGTCGCCGCGGCCGACCTGGCCCGCAGCGCCCGCGCGGACTCCACCGGGGCGACGATGCCGGCGGTGGTGTGGTTCGGGCTGCTCGCCGGGGCGGTGATCACCATCGGCATGGTCTTCGCGCTGCAGATCCGGCGTACAAAACGGGAGCTGGTCCTCGCCGGGCTGTTCTCGGCGCTGATCGCCTTCCTGCTCTTCCTGATCTGGGACTTCGACGCGCCCTACAGCCGTGGCATCACGGCCTCGGTGCAGCCGTTCCTGAACCTCTTCCCGCACATCAAGGACTGACGGCCCCTCACCCGGACCGGCCGACGGATCACCCGCCGGGGGACGCCCGCCACGCCGCGGCCGTCCCCCGGTCGCAGGAACGGCGTCCCCTGTGCGGCCCACACGGTTGCCCCATTCGCGCGACTGGGATCGCGGGAGCGCACACATGTTCCTAGCGTTTCGGACATCGAGGTGCATTTACGGCGCCAGCGGAAAAGGTCCGCGGCTGCTCCTCGGGGACCCGGAGGAACCACCATGCGCGCGATACGCGTCGCCTCGGCCGCACTGCTGGGCATCAGCGCTCTCGCCCTCGCGGCGCCGGCCGCCGTCGCGAAGGGCGACGGCAACCACAACATCACGCCGTTCGGCTTCAGCGTCCTGCCCTCGACGATCGCGGCGGGCGGCCAGGTGACCCTGCAGGTGGACCGCGACAGCGGCGGCTGCAGGGGCTCCGTCACGGTCTCCTCCGGGGTCTTCGACACCGTCAGGATCTCGCCCGGCCAGTCCTCGGCGACCGCGATGGTCGACTGGGACGCCAGACCGGGCGCGGTGTACCAGGTGACGTTCACGTGCAACGGCGAGAGCGGCTCCACGGGTCTGACCATCGCCTCCGGCCGCACGAACAACAACATCCAGCCGCTCCAGCCGGCGCAGCAGATGCCCCGAGGGGTACGGGCCGGTGAGGGCGGCAGCATCGCCGGCTTCGACCTCAAGGAGCTCGGCATCGGCGCGGCCCTCATCGCGGGCTCGGTGGGGGCGGCGTACCACTTCTCCCGCCGCCGTACCGGAGAGGACGGCGCCTGACCGCTCCACCACCCGCACAGGCCTTCGCCCCGGAACCCGAAAGGGTCCGGGGCGAAGGCCTGTTCCGTGCGCCGCGACCTCCGAAGGGGGAGGAGGTCAGATGGCGCGCTCGCTGCGGCGGCGCATCCAGAACACCCCGCCGCCCACCACGGCCGCGGCGACCAGACCGCCGCCGATCGCCATGTCGGTCGGGGTCGCCCCGGCGCTGCTGCTGCCGCCGAGACCGCCGCGGACACCGCCGATGACGGTGTAGGCGGAGTCCCGGGTCAGCACGGAACCGTTCCGGCAGCGCACGGTGATGCTGTACGGGCCGGGACCGGCGTTTCTGCTGATCCGCGCCGTTCCGCTGGCGGTCTGGCCGGCTCCGCCGACGAGCGAGGACAGATTCGCGGGGCGTTCGAAGCCGGGCGAGTTGGCGGTGGCGCCGGTGAAGCAGCCGTCGACCGTCACGGTCAGCTGGCCGCCGCGGGCGATCACGCTGGGCAGGGCGACGATGTTGCTGGGGCTCTCCCCCATGCCGTCCGCGAGGGCCGCCGGGGCGGCGAGCCCCAGGACGGCCACCGCGGCACCGGCGGCAGCCAGGGCACGAGTTGTACGCATGTCATCCTCCGCGGAAGGCGCCCCGGGACCCGTCCCCGGTCGATCGGCGAGAAAACGCCTCCCAGACGCACCCTCAGATGCCTTGCACGCGCCCGCATTTCGGGAATGGTCCGTCCTGGTGAGAGGACACGCCGAGGGAGAACCGGACAATCGGATATTGCCGCAGGTCACGGACCGTCAGAAAATTCCTGCCGGCCTCTCCTCATATGGCGCACATAAGGATGACCGGGCCACCCGTTCGCGCCTGCCCCGTCGCCGGTTCCGCATTCGGGACTTAGCGTTCTCGTATGCGCGATTGACGTGGCGACGGCCGCGTCGAGAGGGGATGGCGAATGTCTGCGTCCGAGCTGTCCGAGCTTGCCGAAGAGGAGGAGCGGCAGAAGAAGCGCGCCCCGTGGGGAGTGATAGCGCTTGTTCTGCTGACCGGTCTCGCGCTCATTCGGAATGGTTCGGGAGAGTTCGATGTGGGGCCGCCGCAGCCGGCGTCGGCGGCAGCAGCCGACAGCCGTACCGGCGTCGGCACCTTCGGCAAGACCCCGGCCCCGCTGCCGTACTCCGTCGCCGACCGGGTGCGGATTCCCGCGATCCGGGTCGACGCCCCGGTCATGCCGGTGGGCCTGGACGCGGACGGCTGGGTCGGCGCGCCGCCGCCGGAGGACCCGAACCTGGCGGGCTGGTTCACCGGCGCCGTCTCGCCCGGCGAGAAGGGCACGGCGGTCGTCGTCGGCCATGTCGACAACAAAATGGGCCCCGCCGTGTTCTACGGACTCGGGGCCCTCAAGAAGGGAAATCGCGTCGAGGTCGAGCGCAAGGACGGAAAGACGGCCGTATTCGAGATCTACGGCATCGAGGTCTTCGAGAAGAGCAACTTCCCCGGCGACCGCGTCTATGCCTCCAAGGGAACTCCGGAACTGCGCGTCATCACGTGCGGGGGCGGTTTCTCCAAGCAGAACGGCTACGACGGGAACGTCGTCGTCTTCGCCCGCCTGGTCGAGGTGCGCTGAGCGTTTCCCCGGCCGGGCGGGCGAAGGCCCGTCAGGTGGTCCGGCGGCGCGGCAGCGTCATGTGGTAGCCGGAGTCGAGCAGGTGCGGCAGATATTCGCGCAGCGCCCGCACGCTCTGGGAACGGTCGCCCCCGGCGTCGTGCGAGAGCACCACGACGCCGGGGGCGGCGCCGTCCTCGACCGCGTCGACGATGTGGCGGGTGCCGGGTGTGTCCCAGTCGAGGGTGTCGACGGTCCAGGCGAGGGGTTCCATGCCCAGTTCGGAGCCGAGCTGGAAGGCGGCCCGGTTCCAGGCGCCGTAGGGCGCGCGGAACCACTGTGGGCGTTCCCCGTAGGCGTCCTCGATGACGTCGCTGGTGCGTTCCATCTCGGAGCGGATCTGACCGCGGGTCAACTTGGTCAGCAGGGGGTGCGACCAGGTGTGGTTGCCGACGACATGGCCCTCGTCGGACATCCGGGCCAGGATGTCGCGGTTCCAGTCGGCCATCTCGCCGCACACGAAGAACGTGGCGCGGACGTCGTACTCGGCGAGGGTGTCGAGGATGTGCGGGGTGTAGCGGGGGTCGGGTCCGTCGTCGAAGGTGAGCACCATGGTGTTGCCGCGTCCGGACATGCGCAGGAAGGGTTCGTGCCGTACCGGGACGTGGGCGAGGGTGGTGTGGGGTGCGCCGTATCCGGCCACGGGCCGGAGTCGGTAGGAGGAGGGTTTGCGCGCGAGGCGCGGTGGGGGTCCGGCGGCGGGTGCGGCGGCCTTGGCGGGGGCGTCGTCCGAGAGTCCGGAGTACAGCAGACCGGCGGTGCCGGCCGCTCCGACGGCAGCGGCGCCGGCGAGCAGGGCCCGTCGGCGCGTGAGCGACTGATCCTTCTTCATGACTCATCAGTCGCCCGGCCGGACACCACCGCCCCACGGCAACACCGGAGCGGCGGCAGGAAAACACCCGCCCGGCCCAGCGTTCGCGCGCTCAGCGGCGCCGGACCAGCGGGAACGGCAGCGTCTCACGGATCGTCAGGCCCGTGAGGAACATGATCAGTCGGTCCACGCCGACTCCGAGACCCCCGGTGGGCGGCATCGCGTATTCGAGGGCGTCGAGGAAGTCCTCGTCGAGCTCCATCGCCTCGGGGTCTCCCCCGGCGGCCAGCAGCGACTGGGCGGTGAGGCGGCGGCGCTGTTCGACGGGGTCGGTCAGTTCGGAGTAGGCGGTGCCGAGTTCGGTGCCGAAGGCGACCAGGTCCCAGCGTTCGGCGAGCCGCGGGTCGGTGCGGTGCTGCCGGGTGAGGGGGGAGACGTCGGTCGGGAAGTCCTTGTAGAAGGTGGGCAGCCGGGTCGGCTCCTCCACCAGCCGCTCGTACATCTCCAGTACGACGTCCCCGCGGCCGTCGTCGGCGCCGTACGGCACGCCCGCGCGGTCGCACAGCAGATGCAGGCGGGCCAGTTCGGTGTCGGCGTCGATCTCCTCGCCGAGCGCCTCGGAGATCGCGCCGTGGACGGTCTTGACCGGCCACCGGCCCGAGATGTCGTACTCCTCGCCGTCCTTGCGGGCGACGGGCGAACCGAAGGCGGCGGTCGCGGCGCCCTGGATGAGCTCGCGGGCGAGGTCGAGCATCACGTCGTAGTCGGCGTACGCCTGGTAGGCCTCCAGCATCGTGAACTCGGGGTTGTGCTTGTAGGAGACGCCCTCGTTGCGGAAGGTGCGGCCCATCTCGAAGACCTTCTCCAGGCCGCCGACGCAGAGGCGCTTGAGGTACAGCTCCGGGGCGATGCGCAGATAGAGGTCGAGGTCGTAGGCGTTGATGTGGGTGGTGAAGGGGCGCGCGTTGGCGCCGCCGTGGATCTGTTGCAGCATCGGGGTCTCGACCTCCAGGTACCCGCGCTCCAACAGGCCCTGGCGCAGGGCCTGTACGGCGGTGGAGCGGGCGCGGACCACATCGCGGGCGGCGGGGCTCGCGACCAGGTCGACGTAGCGCATGCGGACCTTGGCCTCGGGGTCGGTGAGGCCCCGGTGTTTGTCGGGCAGCGGGCGCAGGCACTTGCCGGTGAGCTGCCAGGAGGTGACGAAGACGGTGGGCTCGTCCTTGTCGCTGGTGCCCGCGAGGCCGGTGGCCGTGATGTGGTCGCCGATGTCGGTGTCCGTGACGAAACGGTCGAGGTCGGGGCCCGACTCGGCGCGGGTGAGGGCGAGTTGGTGGTCGCCGGACCAGTCGCGCAGGGTGAGGAAGACGACGCCGCCTAGGTCGCGCACTCTCATCACCCGCCCGGCGACGGTGACTTGGTCCCCCGCGCGGACCTCGGCGAGGGTGTGGGTGCGCTGCGGGACGCCGACCGGATAGGGGTCCGTGCCCGCGGCGCGCAGCCGGTCGAGCTTGTGGTGCCGCACACGGACCTGTTCGGGCAGTCCGCTGTCCGGGCCGTCGGTCCCGGCCTCGTCCCCTTGGTCGAGGCCGAGCGCCGACAGGGACGGCAGACCCGCCGTGGTCGCGGGCCGCGATCCGCTCTTCGAGTGCCCCTTTCCCCAGAGTTGGCGCAGCGACGGTACGGAGACGAAGCCCTCGGCGATACCGGAGGCGAGGCTGATCCGGGCCAGGGAGGCGGTGTCGCCGTAGCAGATGAAGCGGGGGTACCACTCGGGGTGGTACTTGGCGTTGGAGCGGTAAAGGGCCTCCAGTTGCCACCACTTGGAGAAGAACAGCAGGAGGCGGCGCCACAGACGGAGCACCGGACCCGCGCCGATGCGGGCGCCCTCCTCGAAGGCCGAGCGGAACACGGCGAAGTTGAGGGAGATCCGGTGAACGCCCAACTTCGGTGCGGTGGCACAGAGTTCGGCGACCATGAACTCCATGACGCCGTTGGGGGCGGTGCGGTCGCGGCGCATCAGGTCGAGGGAGACGCCGTCGCCGCCCCAGGGGACGAGGGAGAGCAGGGCGAGCAACTTGCCGTCCTCGCCGAGGGCTTCCACGAGGAGGCAGTCGCCGTCGGCCGGGTCGCCGAGGCGGTCGAGGGCCATGGAGAAGCCGCGTTCCGTCTCGGTGTCGCGCCAGGCGTCGGCGCGGTCGACGATCTCCTCCATCTCCGTGTCGGTGAGGGTGGCGTGGCGGCGGATGCGGCAGGCGGCGCCGGTGCGGCGGACCCGGCCCACGGCCTGGCGGGTGACGCGCATGTCGCGGCCGGCGAGGTCGAAGCCGGCGACGTGCAGGATGGCCTCGTCGCCGAGTTGGAGGGCGCCGAGCCCGGCGCGGGCGAAGGCCTTCGCACCGTCCTCGGAGGCGCCCATCACCGCGGGGGCCCAGGCGTGACGGCGGGCCAGGTCCAGCCATGCGGCGATGGCGTGCGGCCAGGCCTCGCGGTCGCCGACCGGGTCGCCGCTGGCGAGACAGACGCCGGCCTCGACGCGGTAGGTGACGGCGGCCTTGCCGCTGGGTGAGAAGACGACGGCCTTGTCCCGCCGGGTGGCGAAGTAGCCGAGGGAGTCCTTGCCGCCGTAGGCCTTCAGGAGGGCGCGGATGCGGTCCTCCTCGTCGCCGTGCAGGGCGGCTTCGAGGCGCTGGGAGCGGAAGAGGACGGTGGCCGCGTTGAGGAGGGCGAGCGCGCCGAACAGACCGAGCAGGAAGGACACGGCTCGGGGCGTACGGCCGTCGAAGGAGCGGCCGGAGACCAGGCCGCCGCAGACCCGGTCGGCCGCCCAGCCCAGGTGCTGGCTCTCGGGCAGGGTGCCGGGGAACAGGGAGACGAGCCCCCAGCCGGCCAGGATCGCGACGGCCAGCCCGGCGAGGAGGACTGCGAGGGCCCGTCGTACGGCCGCGCGGCGGGAGGCGGCGTAGAACTGCCTTCGGGCGACGATCAGCAGGACCAGCAGCAGGGCGCAGACGATCAGGGACGGGAGGGACTCGGCGTAGAGGCCGAGGGCCACGCCCAGGACGTCGGTCAGGACGAGCAGGCCCAGATATACGACGACCAGCCACCAGGCGATCTTCTTGCGGGCGGCGGTCGCGGCGGCCAGCAGGAACAGGAAGACGGCGTAGGCGAGGTTGGCGCTGACGGGGATGATCAGCAGGTCGAGGAAGCGGACCAACGGGCGCAGCACGCGGCGCAGCGGGGCGATGAAGGCCAGTAGGACGCAGAGGAGGGCGAGCGCGCCGAAGAAGGTCGCGAAGCCCTCGGGCACCCTGCTGAGGAAGCCGTTGCCGGGCGGCCTTGTCGGAGCCTTGGTGTCCTTGGCCCTGGTGCCCTCCACGGTGGCAGTCATGGTTCCGACTGTAGGAACAGGGCGGGCCGCGCGCCCGTCGAACTCCCGGTCAAGTTCGGGACCTGCGGGTTCCGATAGCCTCACAGCCGTGACGGAACAGCACTCAACTCAGTTCGAGCGGGGCACGGACGGGCCGAAGGTCATCGTGGCGGGGGTGGACGGCTCCGAGTCCTCGTTGCGCGCGGCGGCATATGCCGCGGGCCTGGCCCGGCGGCAGCACGCGCTGCTGGCCATGGTGTACGTGCAGCCGGTGCTGGCGGCGGGCGCGGCCATGGGCGCACCGGTCGCCGAGACGACCGACGAGATCGCCGAGGACCTGGTCGCCCAGATCCGGCACGAGACCGAGCGGGTGAAGGGGATATTCGACATCCGCTGGGAGTTCCACACGTTCCGTGGCGACCCCTACGGCGGCCTGGTGAAGGCCGCCGACGAACTGAAGGCCGACGCGGTCATCGTCGGAGCCTCCGAACAGGCCGGCCACCGCATCGTCGGGTCGGTCGCGGTGCGGTTGGTGAAGGCGGGGCGGTGGCCGGTGACGGTGGTGCCGTAGCCGCCCCGTGTACGGACGGGCTGCCGTGCCGGACGATGCCCCAGTGACAACTTCCCCCTTTTGACGTGGACGCTTTTCTCCGCCGGCCGCTCACGGCGCGCCTGGCGACGAACGGACCGACCGTGCGCTCCGTCTGGCTCCTGTGGGAGGACGGGGCGTTCTGGGTTCTGACAGGGCCTTGGGCCCGGTTGCCCGACCGTGTCCGGGCCGACCCGCGGTCGCTCTCGTGGTGGACGAGTGCGACGTGGCGGTGGGGCTGGTCCGGCAGGCGATCGCACGCGGGCGGGCGGGCCGAGATTCTTCCCTTCGGCGTCGAGCGCGGCCGGCGGAAACTCGTACGCTGCGTGGGCTCGGACGAAGACCTGTGGGACGAACGGTTCGTGCGGTATCCGTACGCCGATCCGGCGCGGCACGGCACCGTGTGGCTGCGGTTGGAGCCGGCCTCCTTGAAGGCCGCGGACCTGAGTTTCGTCACAGGGAGTGCAGGAACTCCCCGAGGATCGCGTTGAACTCCTCGGGCTTCTCCATGTTCGGGTAGTGGACGGCGCCCTCGATCGTCGTGGCGCGGCCGTTGGGGACCGCGCGGACGAAGCGGTCCGCCATGGCGATGCTGTCCGGCCAGTCGTCGGCGCCGTGGATGGCGAGGACCGGTACGTCGAGTTTCGGAACGCGGGGCCAGGGGTCGCCCAGCGGGACGTACCAGTCCTTCTCGCCGGGTGTGTGCTTGGCGAGGGTGTGCGTGGTCAGTTCGCGCAGGCGCCGGACGACCGACGGGGCGACCTGGTCCGGCGTGCGGTGCGGGCCCGCCACCCCTTGCGCGAAATGGTCGAGCCAGCCCGCGAGGTCGCCGGCGTCGAGCAACTGCCCGATGCGGGCCTGGCGTTCGAGCAGCTGGGGGTCGGTGTACTCGAACGCGCTGGTGCCGGCGCCGGAGACGACGATCGCCCGGACCAGTTCGGGGTGTTCCAGCGCGGTGTCCGTCGCGACGGCCGCGCCCATGCACAGGCCTACCAGGACCGCGGGACCGAGTTCGAGGTGGTGCAGGAGTGCGGCGAGGTCGTCGGCCCAGCGGTACGGCCTGCTCGCGTTGGCCGAGAAGCCGTGGCCGCGGATGTCCGGGGCGATGACGCGGAAGTCGCGGGCGAGGACCGGTATCTGGTCGTCGAAGACACGGTGGTCGGCGAAGCCGGAGTGGAGGAGGACCACGGGGTCGCCGGTGCCCACGTCGAGGTAGGCCAGGTCCCCGTCGGCAGATGCGAAGAAGCTCAGTTCCGAAGCAAGTTCCGAAGCAGCTGTCATGACAACCAAGGTGTCATCTTTGGGGGAGGTTTGGCAACCCAGGTGTCATGATGGGCTCGTGAACGACTCCACTCCCCTGTCCCCCGACGAACTCGGCCACCGCCTCACCGAGGTGTTCGACCTGGTGGGCCCGCTCTACCGGCGCGCCCTGCGCAAGGTCGAGCAGGGCGAACCGGTCGAGGGGGTCTCCGTCGGCGTGCGCGCCGTACTGGACCTGCTGCGACAGCACGGGCCGATGACGGTGCCCCAGATGGGCCGGACCCTGGCCCTGAGCCGGCAGTTCCTGCAGCGCATGGTCAACGAGGCCGCGGTCCACGGCTGGGTGGAGGTCACGCCGAACCCCGCGCACCAGCGGTCCTCCCTGATCCGGCTCACGGAGGAGGGCCGGTCCGTCATCGCGTCCGTCCTCGGCCGCGAGCACTCCCTGAACCGCCAGGTCGGCGGCGATCTGACCGACGCCGAGGTCAGCGCGTGCGTGCGGGTGCTCACCGAGATCCTCAGGACCTTCGACCACGTGGACGTGGACTGACCGTCCGCCACTTCCCCGTCACGGGCTACTTCCCCATCACCAGCCCGTCCTTCGCCGCGCCCCGGCCGAGCACCACCTCCCGGATGCGGTCGCGGTCGCCGGTCAGTTCGGCGCCCTGGGTGATCGCCCGGTTGACGTCGACCACCCGGCCCGCGTCGACGTCGAACAGCTGCGGGACGAACTCGGCCCTGGCCACCTCCCACCGCGCGCCGGGCCGGACGGGCGGTACGAAGGTGAAGCGGGCGAGGGTGCTCGTGTTGCCGCCGGGGTCCTGGGTGCCCGCGTTGTCGTACGCCTCTCCCGTGACCTGGTCGCCGAGCCCGTAGACCACCCAGGTGCCGTTGACCTTCTCGTACGCCTGCGGGGTGTGGGCGTGGGTGCCGAGGATCAGGTCGATGTCGGGCCGGCCGGCGGTGCGGGCGGCGGTCAGTTGCCCGGCCAGCGCCACCTGTTGCGGGTCGGGCGCGTCCTGGCCCGGTGTGCCCCAGCGCAGCGAGACGACGACCACGTCGGCGCCCGCGCGCCGGGCATCGCGGGCGTCGGCGAGGATGCGGGCCGGGTCGAGGAGGTTGACGGACCAGGGCTCGCCGGCCGGGAGCGGGACGCCGTTCGTGTCGGCGGTGTAGGCGAGGTGGGCGACCTTCGCCGGACCGGCGCGCAGCAGCGTGACCGAGCGCGCCTCGGCGTCGCCGCGCGCCGTTCCCACGTGCCGCACGCCCGCGCTGTCGAGGGTGTCCAGGGTGCGTCGGATACCGAACGGGCCGTCGTCCAGACTGTGGTCGGAGGCGGTGGAGCAGCTGTCGTAGCCGGTCGCGGCGAGGGCCCGGGCCTCCTCGGGCGGGGAGTCGAAGAACGGGGAGCCGGTGCGGTCGCCGTAGGCCGTCTCGATGTGACACAGCGCCAGGTCGGCCCGGGAGACGAGGGGTTGGACGCCGGAGAGCATGGGCCGGAAGTCGTAGCCGTTACCGCCCGCGTCGAAGCGGGCCCGGTCGAGGACGGCGCTGTGCGGGAGGATGCCGCCGGTGGCGACGAGGGTGAAGCCGCGGGCGGCGGGGGGAGCCGGGCGGCCGGCGGCCTTCGGGTCGTGGTGCTGGGCCTGGCAGGCGGCGGCCGCGGTGAGAATGCCCGCCAGGGCAACGGCCACCTGTTGTCTGCGTGCGATCATCAATTCACCCCACTGTGGTCATATTTACCCACCGATAGGTATGAACCTCAGCGCCCCCGCAAACGGCTTCCGGCCCCCGATGACCCGTCCGGTGTGCGCGTGTGGGGGATCCCCGGGGGCGCGGACCGTTCGTCGCACCGTTCGCCGACGCGATCGACCGTCCGCCGCAAGCCCCTCGTGCGCCCCCTGTCCCCGGACGGCCCCCTGCGATGCCATACGGCCATGACGGCCGGACCCACGCTCACCAACGGAACGACCGCCGAGCACGAGCTCGCCGCACTGCAGCGCGAGCACGGCAGGCCGCTCTTCGCGCTGCTGCTCCGGCTCTGCGACGGCGACCGCCAGCGCGCCGAGGACCTGGTCCAGGAGACCCTGGTACGGGCCTGGCAGCACCCCGAGGCCCTGCGCGCCGACGACTTCGAGTCCGTACGGCCCTGGCTGCTGACGGTGGGCCGGCGGCTCGCCATCGACGCGCGGCGGGCCCGGCAGGCGCGACCGCCCGAGGTCGGGGACGCGGTGCTGGAGAACGCGCGGGTCTGCGCCGATCACGCGGAACGGTCGGCGGCGACGCTCGATGTGCGGGAGGCTGTGAAGACACTCACTCCGGAGCACCGTGAAGTCCTGGTGCTCGTGTACTTCCAGGGGGCGAGTGTGGCGGAGGCCGCGGCGGCACTGGGAATTCCGCCCGGTACGGTGAAGTCCCGCGCGTACTACGCGCTGCGCGCCCTGCGCCGGGTGCTTCCGGGTTATGCGGCCGACCTGCGGTGAAACCAACTCCTTAGTCAAACCTCCGTAAAGCGCCTTGCTCAGGACCCTGGTTGAGTAATCGGCTGTCCTCATCCGTGTTCCGGACTGGGGGGCTCGGGGGTTCCTGACGGAGCCCCGGGCCGGGCGACGCGCACGCACCGGAGGAAGGCAGGAAGGGATGCTGCACAGAGGTCAAGAGAGCACGGACGGCACCGGTGGCGGTGAACTCACCGTCCCCATGGCGTGGTTGTACGCCGAGTACATCGCCGACGAACTGCTGCGGACCGGCGACCTGATGCCGCCGACGTCCTTCGAGTTCCGCGCGGGACGGGACGCGCTGGCGCTGACCATCTTCCTCTCCGACACGGATGGCGAACTGTCCGGTATCAGAGTGGTCACCCAACTTGAGACCTGGCTTTCGCTCACGGCGTACGACCAGCCGTGGCAGGACTGGGTCCAGGAACGTATGTCCAGGTTGACGGCGGAGGCGGTCGAGGCCGGCGTCGACGCACCGGACCTCGCGCTGGCGGAGAACGCCTGGCGCTGGCTGGAGGAGACCGAGCTGCTCGCGCCGGATCTGGACGCGGTGCCGGGAGGCGGTCCGGTGACCGGTGAGGACGACGGGCCGAAGGTCTGGACACCCGCCTGGCAGCTGGGTCTGCCGCTCGGTCACCTCGCCATCCATCTTTTTTGAAACGAGGACCAATCCATGGGCCCGACCGCTACGAATTCGTGATGGCCATTCTGTGTGTGCCTTGAGTGATTCGGCGGGCTGGTGCGTACCGATGGGAGCAAGGAGTAACCCCACCCGCACCCAACGGCACGAGGATTCGTCATGAGGTCCCTGGAAAGGCATCGCGACGTCGGCGCGTACGCGCTCGGCGTGCTGGACGAGGCGGAGGCCTTCCGCTTCGAGGATCACCTCATGGAGTGCACTAGCTGCGCGGCGCATGTGACCGAATTCGGTCCCGCCTCACGGCAGTTGATGCTGTACCGGCGGGCGACGCCGCGCTACGTGCACCCCATGGCGCAACCCGGGCCCCGGCTGCTCGACCGGTTGCTCGGCGAAGTGGCCGCCCGCCACCGGGCCGGACGGCGGCGCTTTCTGTACGCCGTGGCCGCCTCGGTGGTACTGGCCGTGGGCGGCCCCGCGGTGGCGACGCTCGCCGGGGGCGGCGACGGGGCGGTGCAACTCACCGCGACCGACGCCAAGTCGGGCGTGTGGGCACAGGTCACGGCCGCGAACGAGAACTACGGCAGTGACGTGTCCCTCAAGATCAAGGACGGCGCGGGCCCCCGCTCCTGTCGTCTCGTGGTCGTCGGCCGGGACGGTTCCGAACAGGTCGTGACCAGTTGGAACGTGCCCGCGCACGACGCGACGGTGATCACGATGCAGGGTGGCTCGGCGATGCACCCCGACGAGATCGACCACTACGACGTCCGGACGGCCGACGGCCGGCAGCTGGTGCGGCTCACCTCGCACTGACGTCCCGCCCTGCGGCGGCCAGTTGCCGCAGGGCGCGCGCGGACGGGGTCCCCGGGTCCGCGGTGATGAAGACGACCTGCTGGTCGTCGTGCGGGACGGTGAGCACATCGCAGTTCACCCGCAGCGCTCCCGATTCCGGGTGGGTCAGCGTCTTGGTGCGGTGGCCGGGGGCGTGCACCGGGCCGATGTCCCAGATCTGTGTGAACTCCTCACTGCCGGCCCGCAGTTCGGCCAGCAGGCGGGCGAGGCCCGGGTCGTACGGATAGCGGTCGGCGGCGCGACGCAGCCGGGAGACCACGATGTGGGCGAACTCCTCGGCGCTCGAACTCTCCAGGGGCCGGCCCAGGAAGCGGCGGCGCGCCAGGTTCGGCCGCGTGCCGAGATCCCCGCCGAGTACGGCAGCCGCGAGCGGGTTCCAGGCGATGACGTCGTAGGTGGCGTCGGTGACGATGGCCGCCGTGTCCGGGATGCGTTCCAGCAGGGCCGCCACATGCGGGCGGACGATGCGCACCGGGGCGGCGAGGGGTGTCAGCTGCGTCCCGGCCAGCCGGAACAGATGACTTCGCTCGGCCGGGGTGAGCCGGAACACTCCGGTGAGGGCGTCCAGGACGCGGGGCGACGGGCGGGGGCCGCGGGCCTGTTCGAGGCGGGCGTAGTAGTCGACGGACATGTGGGCCAACTCCGCAACCTCTTCGCGGCGCAGCCCGGAGGTCCGCCGGGACGGCTCCCCCGGCAGCCCCACATCGGCCGGGACCAGCTTCTCCCGCCGCCCGCGCAGAAATCGGGCCAGTTCCTGTCTGTCGGTCACTGTGCCTCCCTCCGGCTGCCAGGGACCGGTAGTCCCTGGTTCGACGGCGCCGGCCGCGGAATCGTCGTCCCCATGAACGATTCCACAGCATTGGTCACCGGCGCCAACAAGGGCATCGGCAAGGAGATCGCCCGCCTGCTCGTCGCCGAGGGTTTCACGGTGTACGTCGGCTCTCGCGAGGCGGGCCGGGGACAGCGGGCGGTCGACGAACTGGGCGGCGGCGCACGGCTGTTGGTCCTGGACGTCACGGACGCCGGCAGCATCGCGGCGGCGGCGCGGGAGGTCGCCGCCCTGGACGTCCTGGTCAACAACGCGGGCATCATGGCAGGCGCGGGCCCGGCACCCGAGGCCGACCTCGACGACGTCCGCCGCACCTACGAGACGAACGTCTTCGGAGTCCTCGCGGTCACCAACGCGTTCCTCCCGGCGCTCCGCCGCTCCTTCCGCCCCCGCATCGTGAACATCTCCAGCGGCACCGGCTCCCTGACCTGGAGCGCGGACCCGGACCGGGAGTTCGCCCTGCACGCCGGGGCGGGCGCCGCCTACCGCTCCTCGAAGACCGCCCTCAACGCGCTGACCCTCTTCTACGCGCAGACCCTCGCCGCCGAGGGCTTCAAGGTGAACGCCCTGGCGCCCGGGCTGCGAGCGACGGACCTCAACGAACGGGCCGCGGCGAGCGACGGGGACCCGGCGGAGGCGGCACGTGGCGCCGTCGAGCTGGCGCTGCTGCCGGACGACGGGCCCACCGGGCGGTTCCTGTCCTGGGACGGGACGGGGGTGCCTTGGTGAGCCGATCGGCAGGGCATCCTGTGGCGGTGGACGGCGCACAGCATGCGCAGAACCCCCGGTCCGTACTACTGCGCGGCCTGTGGCGGGACGCGATCGACGGCTGGGTGGTGACGGAGACGCACGCGGACGGTTCACAGACCGGGCAGGCACTCCCGGGGCTGCACGAGGACCTGTTGACGTCGGACCCCGGCGGACGTGACGGAGCCGGCCTCTGGCAGTAGGGCCCCGCTACTTGAGCAGTCGCGACAGCCGCCGGTCCGCGAGCGGCTTGCCGCCCGTCTGGCAGGTCGGGCAGTACTGGAGGGAGGAGTCGCTGAAGGAGACCTCGCGGATGGTGTCGCCGCAGACCGGACAGGGCCGGCCGGTGCGGCCGTGGACGCGCAGGCCGCTCTTCTTCTCCGCCTTGAGGCGGCCGGCAGCGACGCCTCGGGAGCGCTCGATGGCGTCCATGAGTGTCGTGCGCAGGGCCGTGTAGAGCGTGTGGGTCTCGGCCGGGGTCAGCGACGCGGCCAGTTTGAAGGGGCTCATCTTCGCCGCGTGCAGGATCTCGTCGCTGTACGCGTTGCCCACCCCGGCGATCAGGGTCTGGTCGCGCAGGGCGCCCTTGAGCTGTCGGCGTTCGTCCTTGAGGAGTCCGGCGAAGCGCGGCTCGTCGAAGTCGTCGGCCAGGGGGTCGGGGCCGAGGCGGGCGACACCCGGGACGGACTGCGGGTCGGTCACGACGTACACCGCCAGACGCTTCTGCGTGCCCGCCTCCGTGAGGTCGAAGCCCTCACCTGTCTCCAGGGCCACCCGGAGCGCGAGCGGGCCCTTGCCGGGGCGGGGCGGGCCGTCCGGGAGGCGGTCCTTCCAGTGCAGCCAGCCCGCCCGGGCGAGGTGGGTCACGAAGTGGGGGCCGCCGTCCGTCTCGACGTCCAGGAACTTGCCGTACCGGTGCACGGCCACCACCTCGTGTCCCTCCAGCGCGGTGGGCGGAGGGTCGTACGTCTTCAGGACGCTGATGGCGACGGGCAGCACCCGTACGATCTCGTGGCCGACGAGGTGTTCGGTCAGGAAGTCCTTCAGCGCTTCGACCTCGGGAAGTTCCGGCATACGTCCAGGGTGCCATCAGCGGCGCGTGGGGTCAGCTCCGGTCCTGGACCACGAACTCGCACCACACGCACTTGCCGCTGCCGCGCGCCTCCACTCCCCACACGTCCGTGAGCAGGTCGACCAGAAGCAGCCCGCGCCCGGAGACCCCGTCCTCGCCGGCCTCGCGGCGGCGCGGGAGGGCGCTGGAGGAGTCCTCGACCTCGACGCGCAGCCTGCGGTCGGGGCCGGTGAGGACCCTGAGGGTGACGATCGCGGCGCCCTCGGTGTGCATCAGGGCGTTGGTGATCAGTTCGTCGGCGACGAGTTCGACCTCGTCGGCGCGCTCCCGCCCGCCCCAGGCCCGGACGGCGGCCCGGATCATGTGCCGGGCCTCGGCCAGTGCCTCGGAGTCGCCCGGTGCCACGTGCTGCTGGAGCCGGCCGCCGGAGCGCGGTGCGTCGAGGCCGCGGCGGCGCAGCAGGAGCAGCGCGACGTCGTCCTCGCCGCCGCGCTCCTCGGCCACGTCGATGAGCAGGTCGGCGAGGTCGCGTACGTCGTCGGGGCCGGAGGCGATGAGGGCGGTGAGGGTCTGCAGTCCGTCGTCTAGATCCGCGCCGGGCTGTTCGACGAGGCCGTCGGTGCACAGCACCAGGGTCTGGCCGGGGTCGAGTTCGAGGGTGGAGACGGGGTATTCGAGCCGCCCGAACTCCGCGGAGAGACCGAGCGGCAGCCCGCCCACGACGGGCATCCGACGGCAGGTCCCGTCCAACTGCCGCACCAGCGGGTCGATATGACCGGCCCGGACCACCTGGACGACTCCGGTGGACAGGTCGGCCTCGGCGTAGAGGCAGGTGGCGAAGCGGTCGGTGTCGAGTTCGTGCAGGAAGACGGAGGCACGGGCCATCACGGTGGCCGGGGTGTGCCCCTCTGCCGCGTACGCCTTGAGAACGATCCGCAGCTGCCCCATGACGGCAGCGGCGTGCGTGTCGTGGCCCTGGACGTCGCCGATGACCGCACCGACCCGCCCGCCGGGCAGCGGGATCAGGTCGTACCAGTCACCGCCGATGTCCCGCCCGAGCTTCGCGGACCGGTAGCGGACCGCGACATCGGCGCCCGGCACGCTGGGGATGGCGCGCGGCAGCATCGCCTGCTGGAGGCCCTGGGCGAGGTCCTTCTCCTGCTCGTAGAACATGGCGCGCTGCAGACTCTGCGCGATGCTGCTGCCCAGCGCGACCAGCACATTGCGCTCCTCCGTCGAGAATCCGCGCCGGTCGCTGTAGAGCAGCCCCATCGCGCCGATCGGCCTCGCCTGGGCGATCAGCGGGAGATAGGCCGCGGCGGTGATGTTCAGGTCGGTGATCTCCGACCACAGCAGCGGGAAGCGCTCGGCGAACTCCTCGGGCGACTCGATGAAGGCCGGGGCGAGGGTCCGTACGACCTCCCCCATCGGGTACGGCTCGTCGATCCGGGTGACCTCCGTGCCGGGCACGAAGCTGCCCTCGGGACCTTCGGCGACCAGCCGGATACGGCCGGCCTCGACCAGGCCCATGACCAGGCTGGTGGCACCGAGGTGGACGAGTCCGTGGGTGTCCTTGAGGACGTCGATGACGTCCTGGACGGTACGGGCGTGCGCGAGGGCGGCGGTGGTGAGCTGGACGACGTTGGTCTGGTCGCGCCGGGCCGCGTCGAGGGCCGCCTGCTCACGGCGGGCCGCGTTCTCGGCGAGCTCCTGGGTGGCGTCCCGCACGATGCCGATGATCCGGCGCGGACGGCCCGTCTCGTCGCGCCGGATGTAGCCCTGGGTGTGGGTCCAGCGCAGGGTGCCGTCGCGCAGCCGCATACGGAAGTAGGCGCCGTAGTTCTCGCTGCCGTCCTTCATCGCCTGGGAGACGAGACCGTCGAGCCGGTACCCCTCCGGCGGCGGTACCCGGATCGCCAGGCTCTCGGGGCGTCCGTCGTATTCGTCGGGGCGCAGGTCGAAGACCTCGTGGGCCTGGGCGTCCATGTGGAACAGGCCGTTGTCCAGGTCCCAGTCGAAGCTGCCCATGCGGTTGAGCGCCAGGATCGGGTCCGGGTGGGCGGGCCAGTCGTCCGGGAGTGACAGGGCGCTCGCTCCCCGATCAACCATGCGGCCCACCTTGCCAGGATTTGCCCGATTATTCGACTTGTCCGAGCGTTACGGCGCCATCTCCGCCACGACCACCGCGGGCACCGTCAGCCGGCGACGACGTCCGTGGGGCTGTCGAGGATGCTGCCGGCGGTGGTGTCGTCGGGGATCAGTCCGCCACCGTCGGGCAGGTCGGGGCTTTCCGGCACGGTCGGCGGGCCGATCTCGTCCGGGGAACCGGGGTCCTGGGAGGGCTGGGGCGCGACCGTCCTCGGAGTGGCCGTGACGGTCGCGGTGGGGCAGCCCGTGGCACCGGGCGACGGCAACCGGGCCGCCGGGCCGCCGGTCGCGCCCGGGGTGACCGTGACGGTCGGGGTCGCGCAGCCGGTGGTGGGCTTGTCCGGGGCGGTGCTTCGGCCGTCGCCGGGGGACGCGCTCCCGTCACTCGGGGAAGCACTGGGAGAGACGCTCGGGGAGGCACTCGACGAAGGGCTCGGCGCGGTGCTCGTCCCGCTGGACGGGGTGCTGGACCCGCTGTCGTGCGGGCGAGGAGAGGTGCTTCCGTGCGGGGCCGGCGGCGTGGCGCCGGGCCACGTGGGCGGCACATGGGCCGGCGGCGGTACGACGTGGTCGTGGTGCGGCCCGCGATGGCCGAGAGGCCGTTCGATCCAGGTGTTGTCGACGACGTTGATGATCGTGATGTCGGTGATCACCTGCGGTGCCGGTGTCACCACGACCACCTCGGCGGGCCGGTACCCGGACCAGCCCCGTCCGCCGCGGGTAGAGTTCCCGCCCGCCACGCCCGCCTTGAGCGGGTTGCCGCAGGCGCAGCGCACGCGGGGCACGCCCCGGTTGTCGACGAGGACGGCGGTACCGGCCTGGAGGACCGACTGGAAACCGGTCACCCGCGCGTCCCGGAACCCGTGGTTGGTGACCTGGGTGTCGGCGCGCAGCACGACCGAGGCCAGCCCGCGCAGATACCCGGGAATCGCGCTCCGGGAGATCCCCTCGGCCTGCGCGAAGGCGCCGGCCTTGGCCTGGTCGCGGGTGAGGTACGCGATCTGCCGCTCGACGTCGCAGCTGCCGGTCCGCGCGGTGCCGCCGTACAGGCCCGGTGTGGCGCCGGAGACGGCGAGCGTGTGCACGGGGGACGCGGTCCGCGTGGGCGTCGAGACCGTGGGCGTCGACTGCGGCGTTCGGGTGACCCGCGGCGGGACGCTCGGCATGATGGCCGTGGAGTCCGTGAAGGGGTCGGGGCCCCGTGCCGCGACGGGCTGCAGGAAGACCTCGCCGCTGGACTTCGCGGCCCTGCCGCTCGACTTCATGCCTTGGGCGCCGTCGCCGCCGCAGCCGGCGACGAGGAGCGCCGCCGAGAGCGCGCAGGCCGTGGCGATGGTTCCGGTCGATGTGCGCACCGTGTTCTCCCGCCTCAAGCCGGGTGATTCGCCACTATTGTCTGCTTCACCCGCTTGGGTTACGCAACCGGAGGCATGGAAGACACACAGTGACGGTCGGCCGAGGTGTGACGATGGAGAGAGGAGCACACGGTCGTGGGATGGTTCACCGCACCCGACTACTGGCTGAGCCGGCTGGTCTTCCAGCGGGCCCTGGCCGGTGTCTATCTGGTCGCGTTCCTCACGGCGGCCCTGCAGTTCCGTGCGCTGATCGGCGAGCGGGGCATGCTGCCGGTCCCCCGGTTCGTCCGTCGGATGCCGTTCGGGCGGGCCCCGAGCATCTTCCAACTCCACTACTCGGACCGCTTCTTCGCGGGCTGCGCGTGGACGGGCTGCGCGGTGTCGGTGGCACTGGCCGCCGGGCTCGACTCCCGACTCCCGCTCTGGGGCGGGATGTTGCTGTGGCTGGTGCCGTGGGCGCTGTATCTGTCGATCGTCAACGTCGGCCAGACCTGGTATGCGTTCGGCTGGGAGTCGCTGCTGCTGGAAGTCGGCTTCCTGGCCGTCCTTCTCGGCAACGACGAGGTGGCGCCGCCGGTCGTGGTGCTGTTCCTGCTGCGCTGGATCCTGTTCCGGGTCGAGTTCGGCGCGGGTCTGATCAAGCTGCGCGGCGACGCGTGCTGGCGGAAGCTGACCTGCCTGGACTTCCACCACGAGACACAGCCGATGCCGGGCCCGCTGAGCTGGCTCTTCCACCACCTCCCCCGCCCCCTGCACCGGATCGAGGTCGCCGCCAACCACCTCACCCAACTCGTCGTGCCCGTCCTGCTGTTCACCCCCCAGCCGGTCGCGACGGCCGCCGCGTCCCTGATGATCGCCACTCAGCTGTGGCTGGTCCTGTCCGGCAACTTCGCCTGGCTGAACTGGATCACCATCGCGCTGGCCCTCTCGGCGGTCCGACTCCCCCACTCAGCACCGTCGCCCGTCCCGGGCCCACCACCCGTCTGGTACGAGGCCGCGGTCCTGGCCGTCGCCGCCCTGCTGCTCTGGCTCAGCCACCGCCCGGTCCGCAACATGGTCTCCCGCCGCCAGATCATGAACCGTTCCTTCGACCCGCTCCATCTGGTCAACACCTACGGCGCGTTCGGCAACGTCAGCCGCATCCGCTACGAGGTGGTGGTGGAGGGTACGTCGGACGCCGTGCCGCGCGAGGACTCCGGCTGGCGGGAGTACGAGTTCAGGGGCAAGCCGGGCCAACCGCACCACTGGCCGCGCCAGTTCGCGCCGTACCACCTGCGGCTGGACTGGATGATGTGGTTCGCGGCGCTCTCCCCCGGCTACGCCGAGCCGTGGTTCGGCGCCCTGGCGGAACGCCTGCTGGAGAACGACCGGGACACGCTACGGCTGCTGCGCCGCTCGCCGTTCCCGCCGGGGGCGCCCCCGCGTTACGTCCGGGCCCGTCTCTTCCGCTACCGCTATACGACCTGGCGGGAGCTGAGGGAGACGGGCGCCTGCTGGGAGCGGACGTTCGTGCGGGAGTACTTCCCGCCGACCGGGCTGGCGAAGGCGGTTCAGAGACCGTAGACGCGGGTTGCCGTGCCCTCGAAGACCTCGGCGCGTTCCGCCGCACCGAGACCGTCGGTCAACTCACCTGTGGCGGCGGCGACTTCGCCGTAGCTCGCCGCCAGGGTGCACACCGGCCAGTCGGAGCCGAACATCAGCCGGCCCGGCCCGAAGGCGTCGAGCGCAGCGTCCGTGTAGGGGCGCAGGTCCGGTGTGCTCCAGGTCTTCCAGTCTGCCTCCGTGACCAGGCCGGACAGTTTGCAGTGGGTGTTGGGGAGTGCGGCGAGGGAGCGGAGGGCCGACTCCCACGGCTCCAGCCGGCCCGAGGCGACGGGCGGTTTGCCCAAATGGTCGAGGACGAAGATGAGTTGGGGCAGAGATGCGGCTGCCTGGACACTGGCCGGGAACTGGTGGGGCAGCACGAGCAGGTCGTAGACGAGCCCCGCGTCCGCCACGGCGGCGAGGCCACGGCGTACATCGGGGCGCAGCAGCCAGTTCGGGTCGGGTTCGCCCTGTACCTGGTGGCGGATGCCCTTCAGGTACTGGCCGCCGGGGAGTTCGCGCAGACGGGCCAGTTCGTCGGCGATGTCGGGACGGGTGAGGTCGGTCCAGCCGACGACCCCGGCGACGAGGTCGTGTGTGTCGGCGAGGGCGAGGAACTCGGGGGTCTCCTCGGCGACGGTGACCGTCTGGACGAGGACAGTCCGGTCGACGCCGGCCGCGCGCGCCTCGGGTTCGAGGTCGGCGACGGTGAAGTCGCGCCGGATCTGCTGGAGTTCGGGGCCGGTGATCCAGTCCTGGTCGCGGACGGAGAGGTCCCAGACGTGGTGGTGGGCGTCGACGGTCATGGCAGCTCCCATACGACGGGCAGGCCGGCGTCGGCACCCTCGCTCGTGTAGTCGTGCACCACGTCCAGGAGTTGGGCCATGCGGGCCTGCCAGGCGACGTTCACGGGGAGCTGGTCCAGCTCGGCCAGCAGGCGGGCGTAGTCGTCGCACTCCAGGACGTGGAAGAGGTCGGTGCCGCTGCGCCAGATGGTCCAGGAGGTGGCGCCGGCGGCGCGGATCGCGGCGGTGAGCTCCTTGGGGACCTCGCGGTGGGCGCTCTCGTACGCGTCGACGCGGTCGGCGCGCACCTTGGTGTGCAGGGCCACTCTCATGACCGCTCCTCGGTCGGGACCGGGGCCTCGGCGGACAGCAGCCCCGTGTCCCGCAGCTCCTGCCAGAACGCCCCCGGCACCTTGGCCGCGAACTGCTCGGCGCAGTCCCGGACTTCGGCCTCCGAGCGGGCGCCGACCAGGACGCTCGCCACGGCCGGGTGCGCGGCGCAGAACGCCAGGGCGGCGGCGCGCAGGGTCGTGCCGTGCCGCTCGGCCGCTTCCTTCATACGGAGCGCCCGGTCGAGCAACTCGGCGGGTGCCTGGGCGTAGTTGTAGGTCGCGTCGGGCTTCGGGTCCGCCAGCAGACCGGAGTTGAAGGCGCCGCCGATGACCACCGATTTGCCGCGGGCGACGGCGGACGGGAGCAGTTCGGTGAGGGCGCTCTGGTCGAGCAGCGTGTAGCGGCCCGCGCACAGCACCACGTCCACGTCCGTGTCCCGGATGAAGCAGGTGAGCATCCCGGCCTGGTTCATGCCCGCGCCGATGGCGCCGACGACGCCTTCGGCGCGGAGCTTCTCCAGGGCGGGATAGCCCTCGTGGAAGGCCTGTTCGGCGTGGTCGTCCGGGTCGTGGAGGTAGACGATGTCGACGCGGTCGAGGCCGAGCCGTTCCAGGCTGGCGTCCAGGGTGCGCCGGATCCCGTCGGCGGTGAAGTCCCAGACGCGGCGGCTGGTGGCGGGCACGGCGAAGCCGTCGGCGAGGTCGTCGCCGGTCACCGTCTCCACGCGTTCGAGGCGGCGGCCGACCTTGGTGGAGATCGTGTACTCCGCGCGCGGACGGTCGCGCAGCGCGGCGCCGAGGCGTCGCTCGGACAGACCGATTCCGTAGTGGGGTGCGGTGTCGAAGTAGCGGATGCCCTGCTGCCAGGCGACGTCGACGGCCCGGTACGCCTGCTCGTCGTCGACTTCGGTGAACAGATTGCCCAGCGGGGCGGCGCCGAGACCGAGCCCGCCCACCTCGACCCCGCTGCTGCCGAGCGTGCTCACTGGCCCACCGGCCTCAGCCGCAGGCCCTGCATGCCGCCGTCCACGGCGAGTGCGGTGCCGGTGGTGGCGCCGGACAGCGGGCTCGCCAAGTAGGCGATGGCGCCCGCCACCTCGGCTGCCGAGACGAGCCTGCCGGAGGGCTGGCGGGCGGCCAGTGCGGCGCGCTCGGCGGCCGGGTCGGGGGCCGAGTCAAGGAGGCGGCCGACCCAAGGGGTGTCCGCCGTACCGGGGTTGACGCAGTTGACGCGGACGCCCTCGCGGAGGTGGTCGGCGGCCATGGCGAGGGTGAGAGACTGCACGGCGCCCTTGGTGGCGCTGTAGAGGGCGCGTTGGGGCAGTCCGGCGGTGGCGGCGATGGAGCAGGTGTTGACGATCGCCGCGTGGGAGGACTCGCGCAGATGCGGGAGCGCGGCGCGGGTGACGCGGACCATGCCGATGACGTTGACGTCCAGGACGCGGTGCCACTCGTCGTCGTCGTTGTCCTCGACGGTGCCCTGGGCGCCGATGCCCGCGTTGTTCACGACGATGTCGAGTCCGCCGAGGTCGGCGACCGCGGAGGCCACGGCCTGTCGTACGGAGGCGTCGTCGGTGACGTCGGCGCGGTAGCCGAGCAGCGGCTTCTCGACGCTGCTGGGGTCCAGGTCGAGGACGGCGACCGACGCGCCCCGCTCGGCGAGGAGTTCGGCGGTGGCCCGGCCGATGCCGGAGGCGCCGCCGGTGACCAGGGCCTTGAGGCCCTCGAAGTCGGTCATGCCGCGTGTCCCTTCTGGCTGTCGAGGTCGGCGGCCCAGAAGGTGCCGCCGGGGAACGTGTAGCGCGCGATGGACTCGGGCCGCATGGTGGCCGAGAAGCCCGGTGTGGTGGGTGCCATGTAGTGACCTTCGCGGATCACCACCGGATCGAGGAAGTGGTCGTGCAGATGATCGACGTACTCGATGACGCGGTCGTCCGTCGTGCCGGAGACGGCCAGGTAGTCGAACATCGAGAGGTGCTGGACGAGTTCGCACAGTCCGACGCCGCCCGCGTGCGGGCAGACGGGGATACCGAACTTGGCGGCGAGCAGCAGGATCGCGAGGTTCTCGTTGACTCCGCCGACGCGGGCCGCGTCTATCTGGAGGATGTCGAGGGCGCCGGCCTGGAGCAGCTGCTTGAACACGACGCGGTTCTGGACGTGTTCGCCGGTCGCGACCTTCACCGGGGCCACGGCGGCGCGGATGGCGGCGTGGCCGAGTACGTCGTCGGGGCTGGTGGGTTCCTCGATCCAGTACGGGTCGAACTCGGCGAGTGCCTTGGTCCAGCGGATCGCCTCGTCCACGTTCCAGCGCTGGTTGGCGTCGATCGCCATCCGGATGTCGGGGCCGACGGCCGAACGGGCCACGCGGCAGCGCCGGATGTCGTCGTCGAGGTCGGCGCCGACCTTCAGCTTGATCTGCCGGAAGCCGTCCCGGACGGCCTGCACGGCGAGCCGGGTGAGCTTCTCGTCGTCGTAGCCGAGCCAGCCGGCGGAGGTGGTGTAGGCGGGAAAGCCCCGCTCCAGAAGGCGGGTTCGGCGGTCCTCGGCGCCCGCCCTGCCGCGCCGCAGGATGTCCAGGGCCTCGTCCGGAGTGAGCGCGTCGGTGATGTACCTGAAGTCGATCTGGCTGACGAGCCATTCGGGTTCGGCGTCGGCGAGAAGCTGCCACAGGGGCTTGCCCGCGCGCTTGGCGGTGAGGTCCCAGGCCGCGTTCATCACGGCGCCGATCGCCATGTGCATCACGCCCTTCTCGGGCCCCAGCCAGCGGAGTTGGCTGTCGCCGATCAGGTCGCGGTTCAACGTCCCCGGGTCCGCGCACAGTTCGTCGACCGACCGGCCGATCACATGGTCCCGCAGCGCGTGGATCGCGGCGACCTGGACTTCGTTGCCCCGCCCGATGGTGAAGCTGAACCCGTGTCCCTCGTGCCCGTCGGCCGCGTCGGTGCGCAGGACGACGTAGGCCGCCGAGTAGTCGGGGTCCGGGTTCATCGCGTCGGAACCGTCGAGTTCGCGCGAGGTGGGAAAACGGATGTCGTAGGTGTCGACCGCGGTTACGCGAACGGGGGGGCCGGGGATCGGTGACACGGAAGGCCTTTCGGTCGGGTACAGGGATCCGGTGCCGTGCGGGTGCCGGAGGCCGGTTGGTTCAGTCCTGGGCGCGGCCGGTGGTGATGCGGGCGATCATGAGGGCGACCAGGATGATCCCGCCGTAGATGGCCTGGATCCAGAAGGACGGGACCTGGGCGAGGGTGAGCAGGTTCTGTACGACTCCAAGGAGGAGTACGCCGGTCAGGGCGCCGAACATGGTGCCCTTGCCGCCGTCGAGGCTGATGCCGCCGATGACGGCCGCCGCCATCACGGTGAAGATCATGTTGTTGCCCTGGTTGGCGCTGATCGCGCCGACGTAGCCGGTCTGCATGATCCCGCCCACCGAGGCGAGGACGCCGGCCACGATGGACACCCCGAGGAGCATCCGGTCGACGCGGATGCCGGCCGCGCGGGCCGCCTCCTGGTTGCCGCCGATCGCGTACAGGGCGCGTCCGACGCGGTGGTACTTGAGCACGAATCCGGCGACCGCGAAGCAGACCGCCGCCAGCCACACCGACATCGGGACGCTGAGGAAGGTGCTGGTGGCCAGCGTGAAGAAGGAGTCGGGCATACCGAACAGGGTCTTGCCCTTGGTGGCGCCGACCAGCAGTCCGCGCAGCACGATCAGCATGGCGAGGGTGACGATGAAGGCGTTGAGCTTGAACTTCACCACGAGGATGCCGTTGAAGGCACCGATGATCCCGCCCACGACGAGGATCGCGACCAGGGCGAGCGGGGCCGACCACTCCGTGCCCCAGCCGGACTCGGCCGACGGCAGGACCAGCAGGGCGCCGATCGCGGGCGCGATACCGACCACCGACTCCAGCGAGAGGTCGATCTTGCCGGTGATCAGGATCAGCGACTCCGCGAGCACCACCATCGCGAGCGCGGCGGAGGCGCCCAGGATGGAGATCAGGTTCCGTTCGGTGAGGAACGAGTCGTTGACGATCGCGCCGAGCACCAGGAGCACCAACAGGGCCGGTACGAGGGCGAGTTCACGGGCCCGGCGGAGCAGGACCGTGCGGGCCGAGCCCGCCCCGGCGGCGCGTGGGGCGGCGAGCGGCGGGGCCGCCTTGGTGTCAGCCATGGTCCACTCCTTCGATGGAGGCGATCAGCTCGTGGTCGCGCCAGCCCGCCGGGTGTTCGGCGACGACACGGCCGTGGAAAAGGACGAGGACTCGGTCGCAGCGCCGCAGGTCGTCGAGTTCGTCGGAGACGACGAGCACGGCGGTGCCGTCGTCGCGGGCGCTGTCCATGCGGGCGAGCAGTGACTCCTTGGACTTCACGTCGACGCCCGCGGTGGGGTTGATGAGGACCAGCAGCCTCGGGTCGGAGGCCAGCGCGCGGGCCATGACGACCTTCTGCGCGTTGCCGCCGGAGAGGTCGGAGACGGGCTGTTCGGGACCCTCGGCGTGGATGTCGAGGCGGTCGATCAGCTCGGTGGCGAAGCCGCGTTTGCGGTCGGTGCCGACGAAGCCGAAGCGGCCGAGCCGGTCCAGGACCGTCATGGTGGCGTTGTCACCGATGGACATGCCGAAGACCAGACCTTGGCCGTGGCGGTCACGCGGGACGCATCCGACACCGGCTTTCAACGCGGCCTGCACATCCCCGAACGGCAGTGTCTCGCCGTCGAGTTGAGCCGTGCCGCCGGTCGGCGTGTACAGCCCGGTGAAGGACTCGGCCAGCTCGATCTTGCCGCTGCCACTCGACCCGGCGAGACCGACGACCTCGCCGCGGCGGACGGTGAGGTCGACGTTCTCGTACGACTCGGAGGTGAGCCCTCGTGCGTCGAGGAGGACGGGTGCCGCGTCGTCCAACTCCCTTAGCTGCACCTCCAGTTCGGCGATCGACTCCCCCGCCATGGCCTCCACCAGCGCCCGGCGCGGGAGCTCGGCGACCGGTGCGGTGGTGATCCAGCGGGCGTCGCGCAGCACGGTGACGGTCTGGCACACCTCGTACACCTCCTGGAGGTGGTGCGAGATGAACAGGAAGGTGACGCCCGACTCCTGGAGCGCCCGCATCCGCGTGAAGAGCCGCTCTATCTCCCGGTTGTCGAGCTGGGCGGTCGGTTCGTCGAGGACGATGAACCGGGCGCCGAAGCTCAACGCCCTTGCGATCTCCACCATTTGGCGGTCCTCGACCTTGAGGTCGGCGGTGCGCGCCTCGGGGTCGACGCGCACGTCCCAGGTGTCGAGGAGTTCGGCGGCCTCGGTGCGGAGCCTGCGCCAGCTGATGACTCCGCCGCGTGAGGTCGGCTGCCGGTTGATGAAGAGGTTCTCGGCGACCGTCAGCTCCGGCACGACGGTGGGCCGTTGATAGACGCAGGCCACCTTGGAGCGCCAGGCGTCCCGGTCGGCGAGCGGAGGTGCGGGCTCGCCGTCGAAGCGGACCGTGCCCTCGTCGGGGCCCTGGAGTCCGGTGAGGACGGTGACGAGGGTGGACTTGCCGGCGCCGTTGCGGCCGACGAGGGCGTGGGACTCGCCCGGCAGCACGGTGAGCCGGCCGTCGGCGAGGGCGACGGTGGGGCCGTACCGCTTGACGATGCCCCGCGCCTCAACAAGTGGGGTACTCATTTGACCGTGTTGCCCCAGAGCTTGGGGTCGTCGACGTTGTCCTTGGTGACCAGGGGCGCGGGCAGCTGGTCCTCCAGGATGCCGCTGGGCAGCTTGACGATCGTGGAGTCGTGGTCGGTGGGGCCGGGCTTGAAGGTCTTCCCCTGCATCGCGGCCTTGATGTAGTACATGCCGTACTTGGCGTAGGCGTCGGCCGGCTGGGACACGGTGGCGTCGATCTCGCCCTTGCGGATCGCGTCGAACTCCTGCGGGATGCCGTCGTTCGAGACGATCGTGATGTGCCCGGCCTGGCCCGCCTTCTTCAGCATGCCCTTGGACTTGAGGGTCTGGAGGGTGGGCGCGAGATAGACGCCGCCCGCCTGCATGTAGATGCCCTTGATGTCCGGGTTGGCGTTGAGGAGTGTGTCGAGCTTGGAGGCCGCCGTGTCGGACTCCCACTTGGCGGGGATCTCCAGGACCTTCAGCTTCGGGTACTTCTTCTTGGCGCAGTCCCTGAACGCCTCGGACCGGTCACGGCCGTTGACGGACGCCAGGTCGCCCATGATCTGCACGACCTTGCCGCTGGTGATGTGCGCCCCGAGGTATTCGCAGGCCTTCTCGCCGTAGGCGACGTTGTCGGCGCGCACGACCATGGCGACCTTACCCTTGTCGGGGGCCACGTCGACGGCGACGACCGGTACGCCCTTGCGGTCGGCCTGGTCGAGGCCGGCTTCGATGGCGGCGCTGTCCAGCGGGGCGACGACCAGGCCCTTGACGCCCTGGTTCAGCTCGTTGTTGATGTCGGTGATCTGCTGCGAGGGGTCACTGTTGGAGTTGACCGTCTTCAGCGCGTCGACGCCTTCGGACTTCGCCATCTTCGGCACGTAGTCGTTGTACGACTGCCAGAACGGCGAGGTCAGCAAGGGCAGGATCACCCCCACCTTGCCGGTGCCACTGCTGCCGCCGGCGCTGCTGGCGCCGGTGTCCTTGGTGCTGCCGCACGCGGTGAGCACGAGCGCGGTACCCGTGACCGCGGCCACCGCACCGACCATGCGCAACCTGCTGCGTATCCCCACTGTCCTGCCGAGCATTTGGTGGCTCCTCGTTGAGCGTGTCCGAGCAGATGACCGCATATTTATCAGACCACTTCCCCGAAAGAACACCCCACAGTGGCAGTTTTTCCAGGATTTCCGCCGTAGTGGTCGGACCACCTGAGTGGTTAGACTGCGGCGCACCCGGTGAGTGGAGGATTGCGTGGACGAGACGGCCCCGCCGAAGGGCACCGTGACGCAGCGCGCCATCGACTCGATCAAGGCGTTGATCGGCGAGGGGCGTCTGGAGCCGGGCCAGCGGCTGCCCACCGAGCGTGATCTCGCGACCCAGCTGGGCATCTCCCGCAGCTCGATGCGCGAGGCGATCCGCGCGCTCACGGTGCTCGGCGTGCTTGAGGCCCGGCACGGTTCGGGCATCTACGTGACCCAGCTGGAGGCCGGAGACCTGCTGGAGACCTTCGGTGTCGTCGCCGACCTCTCCCGCGGCCCGCGCCTGGTGGAACTCCTGGAGGTCCGCCGCATCCTGGAGTCGACGGCGACCGCCCTGGCCGCCGCCCGCATCACCCCGGACCAGCTGGCCGAGGTGGAGAAGCACCTCACGGCGATGAACGCCACCGACGACCCCGAGGAGATCCTCGCCCACGACCTCGCCTTCCACCGCGAGATCGCCGCCGCGGCGGGCAACGACACCATGGCAGCGATCCTGGAGGGCCTGTCGTCCCGAACGTTCCGCGCCCGCGTCTGGCGCGGCTACCAGGAAGAGGGCGCCTTCACCCGCACCCGCCGCGAACACGCCGCCATCCACCGGGCGTTGGTGGCCCGCGACCCGGAAGCGGCACGAGCGGCGGCGGCCTCGCACGTGGGCGAGGTCGAGGAGTGGCTGCGGTCGCAACTCGGCTCGTAACACCGGGGGTTCACCAGCCCGGACTGAGCGGAGACGAGCCCTCGCACCGTCCTGCTTCCCAGCCGCCTACGGCGGACAACGGAAAGCACCCGAACGGGTTCCGGCCTTCTACCGCCCCCACGGACGACGAAAGACACCCCCACACACACCAACCTCCGGACATCCACGACACACAGCGAACGGCACCCGCGCAAGTCCCAGCTGTCGGACACCCGCAGGCGACAGCGAATGGCACCGTGTGCTCCGGCCTCCGCACACCCGCCGTGCACAACGAAAACCAACCGCATTTCTCCCTACGATCAGCCGCCCGCCGTGGGCAGCGGCGGTTCGCCCCGCTGCCCCTGGACCTCCGCCCATCCGCGCAGTTCGCTGGTGCCCACCTCGTCGATCGCCCGGTGCAGGGCGGCCCGCGCGTCCGCGTCGCGGTCGGCCGGCGGGAGCAGCAGGTAGCGGTCGACCGCCCGCCGCAGGCCCTCCCGTGCCTGGGCGGCCAGGACCCAGCGTGAGCCGGGGCTGAAGAGCTGGCGCATGCCCGTGAAGAAGACGGCACCGCCCGCGATCAGAGCCGTCAGCCAGGCGGGCGCGTGCAGTCCCGCCGCCACGACCGTCGCGGACGTGGCGGCGAGAGCGCCGAGTTCCGTCGTGTAGTGCAACCACCTCGCCCGGTCGCACGCCCCCGCGTAGAACTCCAACTCCTGCCGGGCGAGCGCCAGTAGCGGATCGGGCTGGGAGGCCCAGGCCTGGCCGACGGCCGTTCTTCGTCTCATCGCCACATCATCGGACGATCACGACCGCCGGCGAAAGCCGTACCGGGTCAGGCCTGCCGGAACCGCAGCGTCGTCAACTCGAACGGCCGCAGCCGCAGGGCCAGTTGCTCGCCCTCACGGGTCATCTCTCCAGCGTCGGCCGACGGACGTTCCAGCAGGTCGGTGACCTCGACGGAGGAGAAGGGAAAGCCGACCGTCAGCGTCGCCCTGGCCCGTCCCCCGTGCGCCTCGTGGAACCGGACCACGACATCCCCGCTCCCGTCGTCCGCCAGCTTCACCGCCGTGACGACGACCGAGTCACGGTCCACACTCACCAGCGGAGCGACCTCCTGCCCGCCCGTGAGCCGCCGCTCGGGCAGGTTGATCCGCCACCCCTCGCGCACCGCGTCGCCGATGCCCGCGCCGGGCACCAGCGCGTGCCGGAAACGGTGGACGCCCTGGTCGGTCTCGGGGTCCGGAAAACGCGGGGCGCGGAGGAGGGAGACGCGGACCGTGGTGGTCGTACCGGCGTCGCCGTCGGTGCGGACCGTACGGGTCACGTCGTGGCCGTACGTCGAGTCGTTGACGACGGCGACGCCCCAGCCGGGTTCCTCCAGGTGGACGAAGCGGTGGTTGCAGGCCTCGAACTTGGCCGCCTCCCATGAGGTGTTGGTGTGCGTGGGACGGTGGAAGTGCCCGAACTGCGTCTCGGACGCGTACCGTTCGGCGTGCACGTCGAGCGGGAAGGCGAGCTTGAGGAACTTCTCGGTCTCGTGCCAGTCGACCTCGGTGTCGATGAGCAGCCGCCGCTCCCCGGGTGCCAGGGACAGCAGTTGGGTGACCTTGGATGCGCCGAAGGATCGTACGATCCGCACCGCGCCCCCGTCGGCGACGACCTCGTCCGCCTCCGTGAGGTCCGTGACCGTGTTGCGGTAGAACTCGTCGACGTCCCAGGCGTCCCACATGTTCGGGAAGTCCGGGTGGAGTTGGAGCAGGTTGGCGGCCCGGCCGGGCGCGATCGTCTCGCGGTCGGCCTCGATGTCGTAGGCGGAGACGACGAGTCCGCGGGCGTCGATCTCGACGCGGAGCAGGCCGTTCTCCAGCACGTGTCCGCCGCCGACCCGGGAGGCGAGTGCCGACTCGCCTTCTGCCGACGGGACTTGAGCGGCTCCTGCGAGAACACCGTCGCGGGTGTGGGGCGCCGAGTTGAACAGCAGCTCCCGCGTCCCCTCCCCCGCCAGCGCGCGCTGGGCCGCGTCGATGATGCCGTTCAGCTCGACGGCCAGTCCCTCGTACGTCTTCCGGGCCTCGCGGTGCACCCAGGCGATGGAGGAGCCGGGGAGGATGTCGTGGAACTGGTGCAGCAGCACCGTCTTCCAGATCCGGTCCAAGTCCTCGTACGGGTAAGGGAATCCGGCCCGGACCGCCGCCGTGGCCGCCCACAGCTCCGCCTCGCGCAGGAGGTGTTCGCTGCGCCGGTTGCCCTGCTTGGTCTTGGCCTGGCTGGTGAGGGTGGCGCGATGGAGTTCGAGGTACAACTCACCGACCCAGACCGGGGGTTCGGGGTACTCGGCCTCGGCCTTCTCGAAGAACTCCTTCGGCGTCTCCCAGGCCACGGTCGCGGAGCCTTCGAGGTCGCGCAGACGGGCCGCCTTGGCGACCATCTCGCGGGTGGTGCCGCCGCCTCCGTCGCCCCAGCCGGTGGGCGCGAGGGAGTGGCGGGCGACGCCCTTGTCCTTGAAGTTGCGTGCCGCGTGGGCGATCTCGCGGCCCTGCATGGAGCAGTTGTAGGTGTCGACGGGCGGGAAGTGGGTGAAGATCCGGGTGCCGTCGATGCCCTCCCAACGGAAGGTGTGGTGCGGGAACTTGTTCGTCTGCGACCAGGAGATCTTCTGGGTCAGCAGCCACTTGGAACCCGCGGCCTTGATGATCTGCGGGAGTCCGGCGGCGAAGCCGAAGGTGTCGGGCAGCCAGGCCTCCTCGTTCTCGATGCCGAACTCGTCGAGGAAGAACCGCTTCCCGTGCACGAACTGACGGGCCATCGCCTCCGAGCCCGGCATGTTGGTGTCGGACTCCACCCACATGCCGCCGGCCGGCACGAACCGCCCGTCCGCCACCGCCTTCTTGACCCGAGCCCACACCTCGGGCCGGTGCTCCTTCACCCAGGCCCACTGCTGGGCCTGGGACATGGCGAAGATGAAGTCGGGTTCGTCCTCAAGGAGTGCCGTCATGTTGGACGTCGTCCGGGCGACCTTACGGACCGTCTCCCGCAGCGGCCACAGCCACGCGGAGTCGATGTGCGCGTGCCCGATGGCGCTGATGCGGTGCGCGGACGGCACGGCGGGTGTGGACAGGACGGCCGTCAGCCGTGAACGGGCGCGCTCCGCCGTGCCGTTGACGTCCTGGAGGTCGACGGCGTCCAGTGCCCTGTCGATGGCCCGCAGGAGGTCCCAGCGGCGCGCCGAGTCCACCGGCAGCTCAGCCATCAGTTCACCGGCGACCTCCAGGTCGAGGACGAGATTCCACACGTTCTCGTCGAGGACGGCGAGGTCCATGCGGGTGAGCGTGTACTGCGGCTCGCTGCCGGCGGTCTCCTTGTCGCCCAACCGGGTCGGCACGAACGGGTGGTAGTCCATGACCACCGGGTTGGACGCGGCCTCGACGTACAGCCGCACCTCCTCGCCGCCGGCGACGGGCGCGCCGATCCGGACCCACTGGTTGCGCGGGTTGAGACCCTTCACGGGGGTGCCGTCGGGCCGGTAGACGAGGCCCTCGCACTGGAAGCCGGGCATGTTCTCGTCGAAGCCGAGGTCGAGCAGCGCCTCGACGGTCTTCCCGGCCCACTCCTGGGGGACGGTCCCGGTGACACGGAACCAGCTGGTCCCCCAGGGAGCACCCCAGCGGGCGCCCACCTCGATCGGTTCGGGTGTGCCCGCGAGCCCCTCGGCCACGGGCACCGGCTCGTCGGGCGCGTGCCAGACGGCCACCTCCAGCGGCACTGACTCCGGGTACACGGCGGGACGGATGCGCTCTTCGAGAACACGCTTGAGGCGGGCTTCGACCAGGCTGCGGTCGTCATGCATGTGGGGTGCTCCGTGGCTCGGTTGCGGGTGGGATGACGGGTGCTACCAGGCGTACGCGACGGTCGCGGGGGCCGACGCTGTGTACAGCTCCCCTGTCGCGCGCAGTTCGAACCGCGCCTGCTGCTCGCCCTGTTCGGCCGTCAGCCCCCCGACGTAGAAGGCGCGCTGGCAGGTGCCGCCGAGGAATCGCCGGGTGCCGTCCGGCAGCAGCCGGTGCAGCGTGTAGTGGCGTACGGCGCCGGGCGCGGCGTCCCAGGCGAAGCGCAGGTTGCCGCCGGTGGCCGCGGTGACGAGGAAGTTGTTGGGCGCGGCCGGCGTCGGGGATGCGTCGGCATCGCGCACGGCCAGCCCGCCGAGCCGCCAGTTCACCGGCCCCGCAGTGGCGGTGAGCCGTACTCCGATGGCATGCAGCGTGCCGGAGAGCCCGGTGAGCGGCACGGTCGCCGTCTGCCAGCCACTGTCCGAGGCAGCCACCGGCAGATACATGTACGGCGGTGTCGCCCCCGCCGTGCCCGGTTCGGCGGTGGCGACGGCCAGTTCGACGTTCGCGCTGCCTGTGTCGGTGCGGAAGGTCAGGTCGACCACGGTGTCATCGGTGATCGGCAGCTGGGTGGCGTACAGGTCCACGGTCGTCGGCTGGTCCAGTGCGCCCGAGACCAGCACACTGCTGCCGCCGCGCCACGCGTCCGCGAAGTCGAAGGTGACGGTGGGCCGTTGGCCCGTCGTGCGTACCGCCCAGCGGCGGGACGGCAGCCTGTCCTGGAGTCCGAGGTGGTTCCACTGCGCGTCCGAGGTGACCGTGCCGTCCTCGTACCAGCGCAGTCCGTGCCCGGTGTTGAAGACACTCGCGAACGGCAGTGTGCCGCCCGCCGTGGACCGGTCGGCGACCGACACCGCAGGTGCCCGCCAGGGGTCGGTGCTGTCCGGCATCGACGGGTCGAGTGAACGCCCGGTCCAAAAGCGGTCGTCGGCCGCGTGGAAGTCGTCCGGGGTGCGGGTCGCGGGGAGGTGGTTGCGGGTCCACTCGGGCCGGTAGAAGCCGATGGACGTGATGTGCGCCTTGGTCGTCGGCACCATCGCGTCCCAACTCACGGACGTGTTCGACCCGTTGGACTCGACGTCGACGCCCGCCCACAACTCGTAGCGGCTGCGGCCCAGTCCGTCGGCCTTCGTGCCGGAGGCGGCCAGAGTGCTCGTGCTCCACCGGAAGTCGATGAACATGTCGTTCGCGGCCTGGAAGAACGCCTGGTTGGAGGTGTTCAGCGCGCCCTGCCAGCTGACCGTCCCGTTCACGGTCATCGCGTCGTACCAGGTGACCCGCTGCCCCTGCGCGGCGGCGAGGGACTTCAACTCGGCGACGAAGCCCTGCATGTCGGTTCCGAGCGCGGTGTTCCCGCCGCTGGTCTCGGCGTTGACGAACCAGCCGTCGAAGCCGTACGCGGCGGCCACCGCGACGAGTTGGGCGGCGAGCGGGTAGTGCCCGGCGGCATCCTTCTGCACCAGGTCGCGGGTCCACTGGAGTTGACCGCCGTAGGCGACGGGCGGCAGGAAGATGTTGCCGAGGACGGGTACGCCGTGCCGGTGGGCGGCGTCCACGACGGGCGCGTTGGGGGCGAGGATGATGCCCTCGCCGGCGGAGCCGCCCCAGAAGACGAGTTCGTCGAGGTAGGACCAGTGGGTGAGGGCGTAGTAGTCGGCGGTGGCCGCACCCTGGGAGGGGTTGCTCGACGTCGGCCCGAAGGAGACCAGGGACTGGATGCGGGCCTGGCCGGAGCGGGCGGTGCTGTTCGCGGGTGTCGGGGTGAAGCGCGCGGCGAGCGGCACGGCGGCGGCGTTGAAGGCGAGGTCCGTGTCCGAGGCGGCGGTCCAGGTCTTCAGGCTGCGCCAGGTGATGCCGGTGCCCGGGGTGCCGGAGGGCAGGGAGTCCGGGTACCAGTAACTGGCGTACGGCTGGGTCGCGGCGGCCGCGGCCTGCCCTGCGGCGTAGGCGGGCAGGGGCAGTTGGGGCAGCAGGGCCGCCGCGCCGACGGCGAGCAGGACAGTGCGTCTGGTGGGGTTCACGAGCTGGTGTCTCCTTGTGGGGTGGGGAGTACCTGATCGGAAGTGACGACTTCGGTGATGCCGCGCGCGGCGAGGTGTTCCTTGTCGTCCGCGCGCACGTCGAGGACGGTCGTCGGGCGGGCTCCGTCGGCGACGAGCCGGAAGTAGGCGTCGAAGACCGGCCCGCCGGGACCGCAGACCGAACGGACGGACGGATCGGCGGGCACGACGAGCGCCGTACTGCGGGTGGCGGGTGCGTAGGTGCGCTCGCGGGCCGCCTCGGCCAGCACGAGTGCGATGTCCTTGGCCTGCCGGTCGTTGGTCAACAGGCCCAGCCCGTATTCGAGTTCGGGGAAGTCGGCGAGGTCCCGGGACACGTCGTGCGAGCACCACCAGGTGATGCCCCAGAGGTCGGGGCAGTCAAGGGCGTTGGCGATGGTCGCGGAGGCGAAGTCGGCCGCGTGCTCGGCGGGGACGAGCGGCTGGGGCGCGCCGACCTCCTGGAGCCAGACGGGGCGATGGGGTTCGTCCGCCCATGCCTTGCTCAACTCGACCAGATAGGCGGCGTGATGCTCGCTCGGCACGGAGGTACGACCGTGACGCTGGGCGGTGCCGTTGAAGACCCAGGAGTGCACGGCCGTCATCGCGCCCCGGCGAGCGGCCTGGCCCGGGGTGAACGGCATGTCGTCCTGGTACCAGGTCGCGTCGTACTCGGCGTGCAGATGCGGCTTGCCGGGCGCGCCCTCCGCACAGGCTCCGAGCATCCGCTCCAGCCAGGCGTCGATCTGCTCCCCGGTCGCCCGGTCGGGGTCCGGATGCGGACCTGCCGAGAACTGGTTGACCTCGTTGCCGAGGGTCATGCCGATGAAGTTCGGCCGGCCGGCGAGAGCGGCGGCGAGGGTGCGCAGGTAGGCGGCCTGGCCGTCGAGGACGTCCGGGTCGGTGAAGAGGTTGCGCCGGTGCCAGGTGCGGGTCCAGGCCGGCAGATAGTCGAAGCTGCTCAAGTGCCCTTGCAGACCGTCCACGTTGACATCGAGCCCGCGCTCACCGGCCGCGTCGACGAGCTGCACGAGCTGCTCCACTGCCTTCGGGCGGATCAGTGTGCGGTTGGGCTGGAAGTACGGCCACAGCGGGAAGACCCGGATGTGGTCGAGGCCCAGCTCGGCGACCGAGTCGAGGTCGGCGCGTACGGAGTCGAGGTCGAAGTCGAGCCAGTGGTGGAACCACCCTTGACTGGGCGTGTAGTTGACGCCGAAGCGCACGGCAGAAGACATCGGGATCCTGGTTCTGTTGTGCGTGTCTGAGTGCAAGGAGACGTCAGCCCTTCACGGCGCCTTCGCCGACGCCCCGGAAGAAGTACCGCTGGAGGCAGGCGAAGAGGGCGATCAGCGGGGCCACGGCGATCACCGTGCCGGCGGCCACCAGGCGTTCGTCGTTGGCGAAGGTGCCGTGAAGATAGTTGAGGCCGATGGTGAGGGTGAACCTGGACGGGTCGCTGAGCACGATGAGCGGCCACAGGAAGTCGTCCCAGGCGCCCATGAAGGCGAAGATCGCGACGACGGCGACGGTTCCCTTCACGGACGGCAGCGCGATCCGCAGGAACCGCTGCCAGACGTTGGCGCCGTCGACGTAGGCCGCCTCCTCGATCTCGTAGGGCAGGTTGAGGAAGGCGTTGCGCATCAGCAGGACGTTCATCGCACCGATACAGCCCGGGAGGACCACGCCGATCAGGGTGTTGTTGAGGCCCAGCTCCCGCATGGTGGTGAACTGGGCGATGATGATGCCCTCCACCGGCACGAGCATCGCGAGGATGAAGACGAGGGTGGCCACCCGGCGGCCCCGGTAGCGCAGCCGGGCCAGCGCGTAGCCCGCGAGGGCCGAACCGACGCAGTTCGTCACGACGTTGGCGGAGGCGACCTTCAGCGAATTGAAGGCGTACTCCCAGACGGGGATGGTGTCGGCGACCCGCTTGTAGTTGTGCAGGGTGGGGTGTTCGGGCAGGAAGGTCGGCGGTGAGCTGTAGATGTCCTCGGTCGGGCCCTTGAGGGAAGTGGAGAGCTGCCAGAGGAACGGGCCGACCGTGATGGCGAGGACGGCCAGCAGCAGCGTGTAGCGCAGGGCGAGTTCCCAGACGCGGATACGGCGGCCGTGCTCGTCGGTGACCCGGGGTTCGCGAACCGCCTTTGTCTGGACGGGCCTTGTGCGCTCGATGACGCTCAAGCGTCCTCCTTCCGGTCGGCCCGCAGCACGAGCAGCATCAGCGCGACGGTGACGACGAAGACGACGACCGAGAGCGCGGAGGCGTACCCGACCCGCCCGGTCAGCCCCGTGCCCGTGCGCTGGACGAGCATCACGAGGGTGGTGTCCTCGCCGGCCGGGCCGCCGCTGGGGCCCGCCATCAGGTAGACCTCGGAGAACACCTTGAAGGCGGCGACCGAGGACAGCGCCCCGACGAGGACCATCGTGGAGCGGACGGCGGGCACGGTGACCGTGAAGAAGCGGCGTACCGCGCCCGCGCCGTCGACGGATGCAGCCTCGTGCAGTTCTCGTGGCACGTTGGCGAGCGCGGCCAGATAAATGATCATGTAGTAGCCGAGGCCCTTCCAGACCGTGACGGCCATGGCGCTCAGCAGAAGCAGCCACTGGTCGCTCAGAAAACCGATCCGGCCGACACCGATCGTCTCCAACAGCGAGTTGACCAGACCGCGTTCGTCCAGCAGCCACACCCAGATGAGGCCGACCACGACGATCGACGCGACGACCGGTGTGTAGAAGGCGGACCGGAAGAAGGTGATGCCGGGGATGTTCTTCTGCACCAACAGAGCGAGCAGCAGCGGGAGTACGACGAGTGCGGGGACCACTCCGAGGACGTACAGGGTGCTGTTGCGCAGGCCGGTCCAGAACATGTCGTCGTGCCACAGCTCCCGGAAGTTGGCGAAGCCCACGAAGTGGCCCTGGATCAGGGTGCGCCGGTCGGTGAAGGCGTTGGCCAGCGTGGAGCCGAACGGATAGAGGATGAAGACGCCGGTGATCAGCAGCCCGGGGGCGGCGAACAGCCAAGGGCTGGTGGGCAGTTGACGCCGCACCCGGGAGACGGTGGAGAGGGCCATCGTGGACTACCCCTGCTGCTGGAGGAGCGTGTTGCACTGCTTGACAGCGTTGTCAAGAGCCGTCTCGGGGCTCTCCTTCCCCTGCAGGGCCTTGGCCACCTCGTTGCGCAGCGCGGTCTTCATCTGCTCACTGAACAGCACCGGCGTGTAATTCACCGCGTTTTGAAGGGACTTGGCGGCGGCGATCCGCACCCGGGTCTCGTCGGTGCCGTCCTCCTTGGTGAAGTACGGGTCGTCGAGGGAGCCCGCGGTGCTCGGGAAGATGGCGACCTTCTTCGCGAACGACATCTGCTGCTGGGCGTCGGTGACGTAGTGCGCGAAGGCCACGGCGGCGGGGGTGTGCTTGGTCTTGGAGTTGACCATCACACCCATGACGTACATGTTGACGTGGCCGGTGCTGGTGATCTGGTCGGTGATGCCGATGTTCTTGTACAGGCTGGGCGCCTGCTTCTTGAAGTTGTCGAGGTCGAGGGCGCTGCCCGGGTTCATGGCGACGGCCCCGGTGAGGAACTTCTTGCCGGACGACTCGGGGGTGGCGGTGAGCGCCTGCGGGTCGAGGGCCTTCGCGTCGTACAACTCCTTGTACTTGGTGAGGAGTTCGATGCCCTTGGCGTCGTTGAAGGCGAAGGCGGTGCCGGCCTTGTTCATGAGTTCGACGCCGTAGCGGCCGAAGTCCTCGACAGTGGGTACGTTGGCGAGGGTGGCGACCTTTCCGTCGGTCTTCTTCGCCAACTGGATTGCCTGGGCGAAGAGTTCGCCGTACGTCTTCGGCGGCTGGTCGGGGTCGAGGCCGGCCTGTTTGAACAGCGACTTGTTGTAGAAGAGCGGGCCGGTGTTGAGGTACCAGGGGAAGGCGTAGGTCCCGCTCATGCCCGGTATCCGGTGGCTGGCCCAGGCCCCGGGCAGGTACTCGCTCTTGTACTTGGCGGCCGCCTTGTCGAGGTCCATCGCGAGGCCCGCCTTGGCGAGCGGGGCGACCAGGTCCGGGGAGACGTTGACGACGTCGGGCAGGGTGCCGCCGGCGGCGTCGGCGCTGATCTTGTCGGCGTAGCCCTCGGCGGGCTGGTCGATCCACTTCACATGGGTGCCGGGGTACTGCTTCTCGAAGTCGGAGATCACGCTCTCGAAGTAGGACTTGAAGTTGGCGCGGAGGTTCCAGGTCTGGAAGGTGATGTCGCCCTCGACCTTGCCCGAGGCGTCGGTCGAGCCGCCGTCGTCTCCTCCGGAGCCGCAGGCGCTCAGCGGCATGAGGACTACGGCGGCGGCAGCGGCGGCGAAGGCTCTGCGGGAGATGCGCACGGCGGGTCGCTCCTTTGCAGTGGGGGTTGGCCAATCGTGCCGGGGCAGACCTTGCACGCTGTTCGCGGGGCGCGTCAATGGATTCCGCTCAGCTAAATTCATTAGTTGGCCCGATCCAGCCAACTTCGCAGCTCAGAGAGGTCTGTTCGCATTCTTGCGGAGGATCACTAATGCGCTTTAGGGTGTGCTGGCTCAAGCGCATTAGTGCGCGGTGCCGATGGAATGGAGAGCAGGCTTGTCAGGCAAGCGGTCACCCGCGCGTCGGCCGACGATGAAGGACATAGCGCAGCGCGCCGGTGTGTCCGAGAGCGCGGTCTCCTTCGCGCTCAACGGCCGGCCGGGCGTCTCCGAGATCACCCGCGACCGGGTGCGCCGGGTCGCGGAACAGCTCGGCTGGCGGCCCAGCACGGCCGCGCGGGCGCTGTCCGGGGAGGGGGCGGCGACGGTCGGTTTCGTGCTGGCCCGGCCCGCGGACACCCTCGGCGTCGACTCCTTCTTCCTCCAACTCGTCTCGGGCATCCAGGAGATACTGGCCGAGCGTCACCTCGGCCTGCTCTTCCAGATGGCCGAGGACGTCGACGACGAGTGCGCGGTGTACCGGCGCTGGTGGGCCGAACACCGGGTGGACGGGGTCCTGGTGGCCGACCCGCGCACCGCCGACCCGCGGCCCGACCTCCTCGACGAACTGGGCCTGCCCGCCGTGGTGATCGGCGGCGCTCCCGACGAACGCCATCCCGGTCTGTCGACCGTGTGGGCGGACGACGCGGGCGCGATGGCATCCGTGGTCGACGAGTTGTACGCGCGCGGCCACCGCCGCATCGCGCACATCGCGGGTCTGCCGGGCCTCGCGCACACCGAGCGCCGGATCCGCGCCCTGCGCGCCGAGGCCGCGCGGCGCGGACTGACCGAGGTGCACTCGGTGACGACCGACTACTCGGACGCGGCGGGCGCCGCCGTCACCCGCCGGGTCCTCGAAGTCGCCGCTCCCCCAACGGCCTTGATCTACGACAACGACGTGATGGCCGTCGCCGGGGTGGCCGCCGCGACCGAACTGGGCTTCTCCGTACCGGCGGACGTGTCGGTGGTCGCCTGGGAGGACTCCGCGCTGTGCCGCATGGTCCGGCCGTGGCTGTCGGCGCTGTCCCGGGACAGCGTGGAGTTCGGCCGTACGGCCGCCCAGGAGTTGACCGCGCTGCTGGACGGCGGCCCGGCGCGCACGGTGCGAGTGCCGGTGCCGCGGCTGATCGAGCGGGACAGTACGGGACCGGCCCAGGTGTGAAAGTGCTGTGTCTCCCGGTTCGGACCCGAATCGCCGGACACCGTTGGGTACTTCGTGTGAGGCTTTGCCCATGACCTCCGAAGACCCGCTGGCCGACCGGCTCCAGCTCGACCGGCCGCACTCCGCCCGTGTGTGGAACTTCCTCCTGGGCGGCAAGGACAATTACGCCGCCGACCGGGAAGCCGGCGAAATGATCATCCAGATGTTCCCGGACATCGCCCTGCTCGCCCGCCTCCAACGAGGCTTCCTGGTACGGGCCGTGCACTATCTCGCCGCGGAGGCCGGCATCCGCCAGTTCCTCGACATCGGAACCGGCCTGCCGACCGTCGACAACACGCACGAGGTCGCGCAGCGCATCGCGCCCGAGAGCCGCATCGTCTACGTCGACAACGATCCGCTGGTCCTCGTACACGCACAGGCGCTGCTCACCAGCACCCCGGAGGGCGCCTGTGCCTATGTCGAGGCCGATGTGCGCGATCCCGAGACGATCCTCGAAGCCGCGGCCCGCACACTGGACTTCAGCAAGCCGATCGCACTGACGATGCTGGGCATCCTGGGCCAGATACCCGACTCGGACGAGCCCGAGGCCGTCGTGGCCCGCTTCCTCGACGCGCTGCCCCCGGGCAGCTATCTCGCGCTGACCGACGGCACCGACACCAACCCGGCGCTCAACCAGGCGATCTCGGTGTACAACGCCAACTCCGCGAGCTCCTACTACCTGCGCAGCCCCGCGCGGGTGACGGCCTTCTTCGACGGCCTCGAAGCCGTCGAACCCGGCATCGTCCCCATTTCACGGTGGAAGCCCGAACCCGTCGACGTGGGCCACGGTCCGTCCGACGTGGACACGATCTGCGGCATCGGCCGCAAGGTCTGAACAGCAACAGCGAGGAGGGGCACCGGCGTTGGGCCGGTGCCCCTCCTTTCTTGTGTGTGTCCGGCGTCAGATCCGGAACAGCGCCCAGACCGTCTTCCCGCCGCCCGCCCGCAGGTTCCAGCCCCAGGAGTCGCTGAGCGCGGAGACCACCTGGAGGCCGCGTCCGGACTCCGCGAACTCGTCCGGGTGCCCCTCCACGGGTATGCGGTCGCTGTCGTCAGTGACCGCGCACACCGCGTACGGCAGCCGGTCCCACACCGCGAGCCAGAGTGAGGGCTGCGGCTCCAGCGGGGAGTTGGGCGCCCGGCCGTAGCGCAGGGCGTTGCTCACCAGTTCCGACACGGTGACCGCCATGTCGTCGACGAGTTCGTCCCCGGCCCGGTCGGCCAGCGCGGCGCGGGTGAAGTCCCGTGCCACGTGCGCCGATTGAGGCATCGGGGGCACGACCAGGACGGAACAGAGAGCCGGGTTGCCTCCGTCGCCGGCGGCGGGGACCAGGGTGACGGTCTGCCCGGGTGCGGGTCGGCCCACCTCGTCGACGGCTCGGCACAGCCACTGCCAAGTGCCCTCGATCCGCAGGGAGTCGGCCGGCCGTACGACTTGCTCTGCGGACATCGCGACCCCTGAGACCCCAAGAGAACAACTGCGCGCACTACACCTGTCCGGAACATCGTCCTCCGACGGACCCTGCGAACGCAAGTGCATCGGCAATTACCGCTGCAATTGCAGACGATCTTGCGAGCGGCCCTCCCGCGGGCTATCGTCCTCCACATCACCAATGGGTGCAATTGAAGCTGCAATTGCATCCGATCTTCCGGGGGAGCGATGACGCCTCAGATAGAGCACGCGAACGGCATGTCGGCGACCCTGCTGAGCGGCGCGGAGTGGCGCAAGAGCCACCACAGCAACCCCGAGGGCAACTGCGTCGAGCTGGCCGCGCTCTCCGACGGCCACATCGCCGTGCGCAACTCGCGCCATCCCGAAGGTCCGGCGCTCGTCTACACCAGCGCCGAGATCTCCGCGTTCGTCCGCGGTGTGAAGGACGGCGACTTCGACGGCCTACTCCCCGGCCGCTGAAGTCAGGCAGATCCGCGGATGGCCGGAAGGCGCCGGACACAGGCCGGCACCTTCCGGCTCCTTCACTCCCTGCAGTTATCCGGAACCTCGGTGCTACGATCCTCTTTTGAGCCCCGAAAACTTGCGGGCAGTATCGGCGCGACCGCCGAGGGGATGAACATGACTGCAGCTCAACCGGAACACGCCCCCCTGGGTACGGACGTGCTGAGCCTTCAGCGCGGAGGCCCCACCGTCCAGCGCATCATGCTGGGCACCCGGCTGCGCCGGCTGCGCGAGTCGCTCAACATCACCCGGGACACGGCCGCTTCGGCCATACGCGCCTCGGACGCCAAGCTCTGCCGCATGGAATTGGGCCGCGTCGGCTTCAAAGAGCGTGACGTGGCCGACCTGTTGACGCTGTACGGCCTCCACGAACCGGACGCCCGCCAGGAGTTCCTGGACTCGGCCCGCCGCGCCAACGAACCCGGCTGGTGGCGCGCCTACGGCGACTCCTTCCCGGCCTGGTTCGAACAGCACCTGGGTCTGGAGGAGGCCACCTCCCTCATCCGCACCTACGAAGTCCAGTTCATCCCGGGCCTGTTGCAGACCGCCGGGTACGCCGAGGCCGTCATCCGGCTCGGCCGCCCCGCGGATTCCCCGGACTCGATCCTGCGCCGCGTCGAACTCCGCATGACCCGCCAGGAGTTGCTGACCCGCCCCGGAGCGCCCAGGCTGTGGGTCGTGGTGGACGAGGCGGCGCTGCGCAGGCCGCTCGGCGGGACCGAGGTGATGCGCGACCAGCTCCGCCATCTCATCGAGACGGCCGCTCAGCCGAACGTCACACTCCAGGTGCTGCCCTTCGAGGTGGGCGGCCATGCGGCGGCCGGCGGTCCGATCACCGTGCTGCGCTTCCCGGTCCCGGACCTGCCGGACATCGTCTATCTCGAACAGCTCACCAGCGCCCTGTACCTGGACAAGCCGGAGGAGGTCGACCGCTATCTCGCGGTCATGGACCGGCTGAGTCTGGTGGCGCTGCCCGGCCCCGAGTCGGTGGTCTTCCTGGAGAAGCTGCTCAAGGACATGTGAGCCCCGGCCCTCAGGCCCGCGAGCGGTACAGCCCGAACTCCGCGATCCGTACGGTGTCCCGGGCCGCTGTCACGCGGACCCGCCAGCGCCGGGCGCGTACGGGTGCGGGCAGCAGCAGGATGCGACTGGCACCGATCGTCCCGGCCCGGGTCACCTCGGTCCAGACCCCGTCGACGTACGCCTCGACGACGAGGGCCTCGACCTGCTGGCCGTGGCGCCGCACGTCCTCCGCCAACCGGACGCGGTCCACCTCGCGTTCCGCCCCGAGGTCGACGGTGACCCGCCCCGGTGAGTCTGCCGTCCGGGCTCCGCGCGCCAGGTCCTCGGGCAGTTCCCGATCCACGCGCTCACGGAACTCGCGCAGCCGCACCACGTCCGGGTCCGCCAGCAGGCCGTCGGTGTCCGGCGGCACATTGAGCAGCAGGACCGCGTTGCGGCCCACGGAACCGAAGTAGATGTCGATCAACTCTTCGACGCTCTTGGGGAGTTGGCCCGGGTGGTAGAACCAGCCGTCGCGGATCGACACATCGCACTCGGCCGGCCACCACTGGAGGTAGTCGGTGTTCGGCTGCGCCGCCACGAGCGCGCTGCGGCTGCCCTCGTCGGGGGTGTCGTAGGACAACGCCCAATCCGTGCGGCCGTACTGCTCCTCCTTGACCGGGAGGACGCTCCACTCGTCCTCCCGCGCGGTGCCGCCCTCGTTGCCGACCCACCGCACGTCAGGGCCGGTCACGGCGATCGCCGCGTCCGGGGCGAGTGATCTGACCAGGGTGTACCAGCTGTCCCAGTCGTAGTCCTCGACCTGGCCCGGCGGGATGCGGCCCTGGGCGCCGTCGAACCAGACCTCGTCGATCGGGCCGTACTCGGTCAGCACTTCGTAGAGGGTGTTGAGCATGTGGGCGCCGTAGTCGGTGGCGTCCAGTGTGGAGAAGGAGTCCGGAGTGCGGTCGTCGCCCTCGACGAGCGTGGGGATGGTGCGTGTGGCGCGTGCGCTGCCGTTGGCGTAGACGCCGTGGAGATACTGGTTCTCGTCGGCGGGCGAGAGATAGACGCCGGCCTTGAGGCCGTACCGTCGCATGGAGTCGGCGAAGGACCGCAGTACGTCGCCCTCCCCGGCACGCCAACTGCTGTAGGCCACCGTGTGGTTGGTGTAGCGGGAGGGGTAGAGGACGAACCCGTCGTGGTGCTTGACGGTCAGGATGGCGAGCTTGAAGCCGCCGTCGCGCAGGGCGCGGGCCCACTGGTCGGTGTCGAGGCCGGTCGGCTGGAAAACGTTCGGGTCCTCGTCGCCGGTCCCCCACTCCAGACCGGTGAAGGTGTTCACGCCGAAGTGCAGGAACGCCGTGCGCTCCAGCTTCTGCCAGGCCACCTGCCGTGCGGTGGGCCGTACTTGGGAGGCCTTGCGGACCAGGTCGGTCGCGGTGTCGTCGGAGCTGACGGGGATGCGGTAGCGGGAGTCGGACGGGGGCGGGGGCGCCGCGAGGGCGGGGGTCGTGGTGGTGCCGGTCGCGGCGAGCGCGGTGGCGGAGAGGACGAAGAGACGTCTGGAGAGGGCCATGGGGTGGGGCTCCTTCGGTCAGTGGGCGGTCAAGTGCCAGACAGCGGGCCGGTGTTGGTCCGGCGGGTACTGGGCGAGCCGGCCGTCGTCGGCGACGCTCAGAGCCATCTGCGTGATGGCGTTCACGAGCCGGTAGCCGCCCGGGGCGGGCTCCAACTCCCAGCGCTGCATGGTGTTCGCGGCGTCGCAGGGCTGCGGGGTGGCCGCGACTCCCGGCTGGAGCGGAACGTTGAGGGTGAGCCTGCCGCCCTGTATCTCCAGACAGCCGTCGGCGGTCCGCACGGTCGCGTAGCCGTCCGGTGTGCGCTGCACGGTGGCGTCGAAGGAGGCGCCCGCCGTCCGGAAGGTGTACGTCCCGTCCGCGACCGGTACCCGGGTCAGGTCCTGCCGTCCGGGCGCGTGCCCGACTGCCGTGCCCCGCGCGGTGAATTGGGCGTAGGTGGCGTCGGGGTGCGGGTCGCCCCAGGTCGCCTGGGCGAGGTGGCGCAGCGCGGGTTCGGTGTCGGCAGCGACCTCGTTCTCGGTCTCGCCGCGCCCGTTGTCGGGCCAGAGGCTGATCTTCGCCCCGGTGATGCCGGTACTGGAGGTGAGCTTCTCGCCCTCGAAGCTGCGCGGGTCCCAGCTCTGGTCGTACAGCGACTCGGTGTCGCTGTGGAAGCCGCCGCGCACCAGGTAGAGGGAGTAGGCCGCGTTCATCAACGGGTAGCCCTCGGCGACGAGTTGGCTCGGCTTCGTCTGGACGTTCAGCCAGTGCTCGACCGTCGTGCCCGCCGCAACCGGTACGGTGTTTGCTCCGGTGAGCCCGTCGTTCCAGATGCGGTTCTTCTTGCCCTTGCTCGCGGCGTAGGCCTGGACGCGGTTGATGAAGTCGACGTAGGCGTCCTGCGGGGTGGCGTTCGCGCCGTACTTCTTCTGGGCGTAGCGCAGCATCTGCGGGTACTTGGAGTAGTCGGAGCCGAGCATGTACTCGTCGGCGCCCATGTGCCAGGACGGTGCGGTGAAGACCTGCGCGTACTCGTCCATCAGGCTCGTGTAGTAGTCGAACGCCGCCTGCTGGGTGACGTCGAGCCGGGCGGGCTGCTTGTCGCCGTCGCTGTCGGTGAGCTGGAGGTCGGGGCGGTTCTCTATCCACGGGTCCATGTGGCCCGGGGAGTTGATCTCGGGGACGATCTCGACGTGGTACTTGTCGCCGAGGGCGACGAGGCGGCGCAGCTCGTCCTTGGTGTAGTAGCCCCAGGTGTCGGCCTCGGGGTGCGCGTCGCTCTTCACCTTGAGTTCCAGGAGCAGTTGGTTGAGCTTGTGGTACGCCATCTCGCGCACCAGGTTCTCCAGCCAGGGCAGGGAGATGTGGATGTAGCAGGCGCAGACACCGACCGCGCGCTCCTTGTACCGGGGTACGTCGACCGTGCGTCCGGCCGGTACGCGGTCGCCCTGGGCGAGGAGTTGGAGGAGGGTGCGGGTGCCGTAGAAGGCCCCGGTCTCGGTCGCGCCCGTGACCGACAGTTGTTTGCCCGCCTGGAGTTCATAGCCCTCCGTGCCCAACGAGCCCTGCGTCGGCCGGACTTCGATCACGATGTCGCCGGGCCGGGCGGCACCGCCCCGTATGACGGGCACTGTTCCGTGGCCTGCCGCCTTCAGGTCGTGGGCGAGGGTGTCGGCGACCCGGCGTTCGCTCGGGCTGCCGGACACCAGCCGGGTCCCGGCCCCGAAGTCGTAGCTCCCGGACTCCGAAGTCCAGTTGGACAGCGCGGGCACGGTCACCGGGGGTGCCGCCTGCTCCTGCCGGGCCGCGGCCGCCGGCGCCACGGGCGCCGTCAGCAGCGCGAACACCGCCGCGAAGCCGACCAGCCGGAATCGTCTCTTCCCTCGCTCAGCCATGACACTCCACCGGTCGCGATTGATCGGACGACTGATGATTGGACTGCGCTTGGGGGCTGTCAACGGGTGCCGGAAGCAGCCAAGTTGAGCCATTGATCGGATGACCAGCAGGTCAGTCGCCATCCGCTCGGCACCGGCGCGTGAAAAGTCCAAGAAGAGGGGAGCGAATGTCCAAGGCCGGTCACCTCTCGACGCGACGCCTCTGCCGGGGCACAGTTCTCCCTACGTACTCGCCAGTAGATTGAAGGAGCGCGCCCGTGACCAGCTGGATCGGCCGTACCGCCGCCGAGATCTCCGCCGCCGTACGCGAGAAGCGGGCCACGCCCCGTGAGGTGGTGGCCGAGCACCTCGCCCGGATCGAGCGGCTCGACGGGCGGATCGGCGCGTTCCGTGTGGTGCGGGCCGAGGCCGCGCTCGCGGAGGCCGACGCGGTGGGAGCACGGGCCGATCTGGCCGAACTGCCGCTCGCGGGCGTGCCGGTGGCCGTGAAGGACAACCTCGCCGTGACCGGCGAGTCCACCCGGGTCGGCTCCGCCGCGACCCCGGACACCCCCGCCGACCACGACCATGTCACCGTGGCCCGGCTGCGCGCGGCGGGCGCGGTGGTCGTGGGGCTGACGAACGTGCCCGAGCTGTGCGTCTTCGGCACCACCGAGGGCGTCCACGGCACCGCCCGCAACCCGTGGGACACCACCCGCACCGCTGGGGGTTCGTCGGGCGGCAGCGCGGCGGCGGTGGCGGCGGGAATGGCGCCGATCGCCCTCGGCAACGACGGCATGGGTTCGCTGCGCATACCCGCGGCCAACTGCGGTCTGGTCACCATCAAGCCGGGGTTCGGGGTCGTCCCGGCCGGCATCGGCGACGGCGACTGGTTCGGAATGTCCGAAAACGGCCCCCTGGCGACGACCGTCGAGGACGCCCGGCTGATGTTTTCGGTCATCGCGGACATCGAGGTCGTACGTCCCGAAGAGTCCGTTCCCCGCAAGGTGGCCGTGTCCGTGCGCAGCCCGCTCGCCGGAGTCGCCGTCAGCAAGCCGTATACGACCGCCGTCCGCGAGGCGGCCGGGCTGCTGACCAAGGCCGGTCACGCGCTGCACCGCGCCGATCCGCCGTATCCGCTGTCGCTGAGCACCACGTCGCTCGCGCACTGGACGGCGGGCACCTCGGTGGACGCGGCGGGGCTCGACCCGCGGAAGCTGACCCGGCGGACCCGGGTGCACGCGGCGATCGGGCGACGGTTCGTGAAGAGCGTCCGTACCGGAAGGAGCCGGGAGCAGCTGCGGGAGCGGCTCACACCGTTCTTCGCCGAGTACGACATCCTCCTGACGGCGGCGCTGGCCCGCCGCTCCCCCAAGGCCGGCCCGTGGCACGAACGGGGCTGGCTGCGGAACGTGCTGGCCAACACCAACTACTCGCCGATGACTCCCCCGTGGAACCTCACCGGCTGGCCCGCGATGTCGGTCCCGTTCGGCACGCTGCCCTCGGGCGCGCCCTGTGCCGTACAGCTGGTCGGGCGGCCGGGGTCGGAGGCGGCGCTGCTGGAGCTGGCGGAACAGTTGGAGAAGTCGCGCCCGTGGGTGCGGACCGCGCCGCTCGACTGACGGTGCGTTCTAGAGGGCGCGGTACATGATGTGCAGGCCCACGCGGCCGTCCCGGGGATGGTCGAAGGCGTCCGGCACCGTGCCCAGGATGGTGAAGCCGAGGGAGCGCCAGAGCTTGACGGCGGGGTTGGTCTCGACGACCGCGTTGAAGACCATGCCGCGGAAGCCCTGTTCGCGGGCGGCGGTGAGGATGTGTTCGGCGAGGGCGCGGCCGATGCCCCGGCCGCCGTGGTCGGGGTCGACCATGAAGCCGGCGTTGGCGATGCGGTCGGCGGGGCCGCCGTAGTTGGGGGTGACGAAGGCCGAGCCGACGATCGTCCCGCTCTCGTCCTCGGCGACGTACACGCGCTTGGGAGGGGACGTCCACAGGGCCCGGGCCGCCTCTTCGGAGGTGTCCCGGGCCCAGGTGTAGGTGTCGCCCGCGGCGACGATCCGGTGCCAGAAAGGCCAGATCCGCGGCCAGTCGTCTGCCGCGGCTTCTCTGATCAGCATGGGCGCGATTTTCGCACGCCCATGCTGTCGGCGATCGCGAAGGGTCCCGTGGGGGTCAGTCCACGCTGGGCAGGATGTGGGGCTCGGCGAGGTCGTCCTCGTAGCCCGCGAGTCGGATGGGGGCCGAGCGGGCCCACACGGCCAGGCTGCCGAGTTCGTCGGACCGGTGGCCCGCACGCTCCGTTGGTTCCTTGGGGCGTTGCTCGCGATTCGTCTTCTCCGGTGTCACCGCGCACTCCTTATGTGTCGGGTCACCCTCGGGGCATACCGGCCATTCTCCGGTCCGGTACCTGAGGCCCGCTCGGGTGTGGGTTGAAGGCAGTTCGGACGCGGTGGCGCCGGTTACTCGTGTGAGAGCAGGCCGTTGTGAACGGCTTGTCCCGGGACGGACCATGGGTGTGGGTAGGACCCCTTGTTGCTGTCCGTCCGCCTTAGGTTAACCAAATGAGCGGCCCACCGCTCGATGGGGCTGAAAACATGGGGTAAAGAATAGGGACATGCAGCGACCGGGTCTGGCCCGCCTTGACGCAGTGGGCCGACTGAACCCGTGCACATCGAGTGCACTCCGGGGCGGGCGGGGCGTGTTCGGACGCGACGGCCTCGGTGCCTCCATGGCCTCCGTGGCCCGCGAGACAGGTGTCGGGATCGCCACCGTCTTCCGTCACTTCCCCACAAAGGAAGCGCTGGTCGCAGCCGTCTTCACCGATCGCATGGACGCCTACGCCGACGCGGTCGCCACCGCCCTCGAAGACTCCGACCCCTGGCGCGGTTTCACCCGCTACATCGAGGCCGCCTGCGCGATGCAGGCCGCCGACAACGGCTTCGCCGACGTCCTGACCATGACCTTTCCCACCGCCAAGGCCATGGAGAAACGCCGGAACGAGGCGTATGAGGGCATGGTGGAACTCATCGGCCGCGCCAAGGCCACGGGCCGGCTGCGCGAGGACTTCGACCCCTCTGACCTGGTGCTGCTGCACATGGCCAACCTCGGCGTCGTCAACGCCTGCGGCGACGCCGCTCCCGACGCCTGGCGACGCGTCGTAGCCCTGATGATCCAGTCCTTCGAGGCCCCGGCCCGGTCCCCCCTTCCCGCTTCGCCCGCGCACGACGACCTCTACAGGGCCATGCTCCGCGCCCTGCCTGCAGGCGACACCGCCGCGCGGAAACCCGACGCGAACAGCTGACTTTCCGGGCCCCGCCGCCAACCAGGGGACGGCGAGAGGCACCCACGGCCTCGGCAGCGCTCTACAACGGCTACAGCTACCAGAGCGTCTTCTACTTTCTCGCCGACACCTGGCCGCTTGGCGCAATCGTCCTGGCCGCCTTCGGCACCCGCACACGCTTGGCGCGCCTCGCGGAGGCGGAACGGCCACGGGTGAGCGTCCCCGCCCGACCCGAACCGACCCGGTCGGCAGCCGGCGAGGTCGACGCAGTGCTCGGACGGCCTCCGTGCCCCACCGGAGTGCTGACGCCGGCTCTCTCCGCCGCACGGTTCGCTCTCGGTCGCGGGGCGCGGCGGAACAGCGTGCACTGGGAGAGACGGGAGTGAGTGTGACTCGCCCCGTACTGAGCACCCGGAGAGTGGGGACACACATCCCCCGCATTGATTCCGAGGCGAGGAGAGCAGTCATGCCCGCAGGTTCCAGCCCCAAGCGGGAGCGGCAGTACGAGCACATCAAGGACAGCGCGGAGCAGCGGGGAGCCTCCGTCGGGCGCGCGAAGGAGATCGCCACGCGGACGGTCAACAAGGAGCGGGCCCGCTCCGGCGAAGCACGTCAGGCGAGCAAGGTCTCCACCCAGGACAAGAAGTCCGCCTCCCAGCGCGGGGGCGAGCGCTCGCACCGAGGCCCGGTGAGTCCCACCAGGGACCAGCTCTACGAAGAGGCCAAGAAGCGCAACGTTCATGGCCGCTCCTCCATGAACAAGCAGCAACTGCGCAAGGCCCTCGGCCACTGACCCATCTCATACGTCGCGGACCAGCGGTCTCGCGGCATCGTCACGAAGAAGGGTGCATCCCCATGCCTGACAAGCCCCTCAACGGCCACCGTGTACTCGCGCTCGTCACCAACTACGGGGTCGAACAGGACGAACTGCTGGTACCGCTCAGGCGACTGCGCGAGGACGGCGCGGACGTCACCGTCGCCGCCGCGACGGCGGACCCCATCCACACGCTGGTCGGAGACAAGGACCCCGGCGAAACCGTGGAGCCCGACGCCACCTTCGATGTGGTGGACCCGGGCGACCACCAACTCCTGCTGCTCCCCGGCGGCACGCTCAACGCCGACCAACTCCGCCTCGACTACAGGGCAATCACCATCGTCAAGGCGTTCGCCTCCTCGGGCCGCCCCATCGCCGCCATCTGCCACGGCCCTTGGGCCCTGGTCGAAGCGGACGCCGTCCGGGGCAAGACCCTGACGTCCTACGCCTCACTGCGCACCGACATCCGCAACGCCGGAGCCGCGTCCTGGGTCGACGAGCCCGTGGTCAGTGACACGGCGGGCGGCTACACGCTGGTCACCTCCCGCACGCCCAAGGACCTCGACTTCTTCGTCGACGCGATCGACAAAGCCCTCATCGGGTCCTGAACCAGCGACTTCTCGACGATTGGACTCCTCCATGTTCAAAGCCATCGCCGACGTGCTTCGCTCGATCGGCAGCGCGATCGCCACCGTCGTCACGCTGCCCTTCCGCGCCGTCGCCCGGCTCTTCGGCGGCGCCTCCGACAGCGCACACGGCCATCACTGAGAACACCGATGGGCATCGTCTGTCCGCGCTGGGACCGATGCGCCGATTTTCATGTCCCCGGTGAGGACGAGGTGGAGAACGAGCCATGCCGCGAGCGCGTGAAGAAGCCCGTTTCAGACATCCCCGGCACGAGCGCCGCGGAGAGCCTCGGCTCCCGGCCGTGGCGGCGACACTCGTCGCCATCGCGCTGTACCTCTTCCTGCCCCAGCGGCTCCTGATCGCGCCTCGCTATGTACTGCCCGCCCTGGAGTGTCTACTGCTCATACCCCTCGTAGCGATCAATCCGCGACGGCTGACCCGACAGACGCGGGCGTTCCGCGTGCTGTCGCTGACGCTCGTGGCGGTGATCGGAGCGAGCAACCTCTTCGCGCTGGGAATCCTGGTCCATGAGCTGGTGTCCGCCGGGGTGAAGGACGGCCGGGAGCTGCTGGTGGCCTCGTTGCAGATCTGGCTCACAAACATCATCGTCTTCGGCCTGGCCTACTGGGAGCTGGACCGGGGCGGCCCCGTCAGCAGGACCCAAGTGCCGCGTGAATCACTGCCGTTGGCGGACTTCCGCTTCTCGCAGGACGAGAACGCCGGCGCCGTCCAGGAAGTCTCCGACGGCTCCAGCAAAACAGCCGACTGGGTGCCCACGCTGATGGACTACCTCTACGTCTCGGTGACCAACTCCACCGCCTTCAGCCCCACCGACACCATGCCTCTCTCCGCACGCGCCAAGTTCCTGATGAGCATGGAGAGCGTCACCGCTCTCCTCACCTCGCTCCTCGTGATCGCCCGCGCGGTCAGCATCCTGCACTGAAGGCGTTCCGGCTCCCCAGGAACCAGGGCTCGTCAGCGCTGCTCGCCCCGTGGCCCGCAGATCTTCGGTCTTCTCCGTCATGACCTCTCCCGCACCGGTGAACAGCGCCGGCTGCCGGATGCCCCGAGCAGCAGCGAAGATCTGGGGCCTGTGGTGGAAGTGGATCTTGCTCATGGCTTGCTCATGGCTCGCTCATGGTCGATCACGCGCCATCCGGGTGCGACGGGTGAGCAGTGGTGGGCCCGCACCAGTGAAAAATGCCTGATCAGAGGGGACGACGAGTGTTACTGTCGCCCGCATGCCTGAACTGATCAGACCCACAGGTCGACTCCAGTCCTCATGGCTCGCGGCACGTGACGAGTGGCCTCCAGGTGCCCACCAGGACGGGACCGGCCTGCGTCTCGCACCTGAAGCCGACCTCGACAGCCCCGAGGTCTTCTCGGCGTGGGTCGAGCAACTGCATCAGCAGTCGGACAGGTCGGTTGCCGTGGGAGAGGGGCGCGTCCACGCCACCCACTGGTGGATCGTCGAGGACGACAGCTATCTGGGAGCCATCGATCTGCGGCACTACCTGAACGATTTCCTGCTCGATGTCGGCGGACACATCGGCTACAGCATCCGGCCCTCCGCCCGGAGACGCGGCTTGGCCACGTGGGCCCTCGGGGCGGTTCTCGTGGAGGCCCGTGCGTTCGGTCTGGATCGGGTCCTCGTCACCTGCGACGACGACAACGTCGGATCAGCGAGCAGCATCGAGCGCAACGGTGGCGTCTTGGAGGACGTCCGCACCACCGACACGGGCATCAAGCGCCGCTACTGGATCACTCTGTAGGCAGTGGCGCAACCGTGCCGGCCACAGCCACTCGTTGACGGCCGCGACCAGCACGGTCGCCTCGTAGCAGATCGCGAGTTGCCTGTCGGGAGGCCACGGCCCGCTGGCGTTGGAAGCGGTTGATACCGCGCTCGACCGCGTGGCGCTCACGGTGGTCGGTCCTGCCGAAGCCCGGTGGCCGACCGCCGCGGGAGCCGAGCTTCTTGCGGTTGCGGATCTGGTCCTTCTCCTCCTGGACTGTGCAGCGGATGAGGAGCGGGTTGCGTGCACGGGGCGGGCCAGGCTGTCACCGGCCTCGCCCGCGATGCTCTCCGAGACCGGCAGGAACTGCGGGCTGTCGTGCCGCTCCCGGCGGTGATCAGCGACAACATCGGCTTTGGGCCGTGTTCCACGGCCAGATGGAGCTTGGTGGTCAGCCCGCCGCGTGACCGCCCTAGGCCGGGGTCGTCGGGCTCGGTGAAGACTCCGCCGGGAGGCTCGCTCTGCAGTGCTCCTCTTTACGTGATCAAGCCCTTCGCATCGGCCTTGGCCCACAGCTGCACGAAGGTCCGGTTCCGGCTACCGTCCCGTTGCCGGCGTCGGAACAAGTCGTAGACCCACCCGGTCCCAGGGCGCGTACCGCTCGGGCACGGTGGCCGGCCGCAGCAACGGCTTCAGCCGTGCCCACTGGCCGTTCGTCGGATCACCACGCCCCGCAGACAGTGATCGTTCACGATGGTGATCCACTTTCACAACAGGCCCTACTGATGTGGTGCCGGGGCGTCCCCTTCGGGCGTCCCGGCGTCGGGCGCGCGGAAACACGCGCTGACCGACTTCCCGTGGGGACAGGGGTGCGACTCCCACGTGTCGGCCATGGCATCCACGAGGAGCATGCCGCGCCCGCCAAGACTCTCCGTACCGGCCGCGCGGGGAACCGGCAGGTCGCCGGACCGGTCGTGAACGGAGACATGCAGGCAGCGGTCGTCGCACATCATCACCAACTGGGCGCTGCTGCGGGCGTGCCGGTGCGCATTGGTCACCAGCTCGGAGACGGTGAGCAGTACCGCGTCCACCGTCTGCGGAGCGGTACTGGTCCAACCCCGCGCCTCCAGATGCTCGCGCGCCCAGTCACGGGCTGCCTTCACTTCACTGTTCAAGGGCAACGAACGCGCCCAGCCCACTGCCCGCAGCGACGAACCTTCCACGACAGTCCTTTCTCATGGGGACGAGACCGGTCGGCGACAGCCACAAAGCCTTTCCGCCAAACACCGGACTTGGGCCGGCGACGCGGATCGGCAGCGGCTCAACACGCCTGTCCCGCCGATCTGAAGACTCCGGCAAGCTGCCTGACACGCCCCGTCGCGTCCGACCTACGCCCCTTGCTCAAGGCATCACACCCGGACCTGCTTCGGATACCCCCGACACGTCGGCTCAGCCCTCTCCCCGGCACCCACACAGCACACAACGCCCTCAGCACCGCCCCGGACCTGCCGTCAACGCGGTAGGAGCGAGACCGGTGTCGCATCGCTCTTCGTCCCAGCGGCCGTGGGGAATTGACACCAAGTCGGCCACCCCCACGGTGGCAGTGAGTGGGCTGGTCGGCGCCGGCGCTGAAATCCGCGGCGGCTCCGGTGGCGGAGACGGCGCGCCCCACGACGAGGCCGAACACGGCGCGGGAGGGAACCTCTCAGGCCGGCTGCTGAGGCAGCCGCGTCTCTACGCCGGGCCGACCGCGGCTGTCGGGGTGGGTGCGCCGAGGCGGCGGGCGGCTTCGACGACGACGGCCCGGTGTTCGACCAGCCGTTCGGGCCGGTAGGGGTCGGTGCCGTCGGCAGCCGTGAGGAGATCCCGTGGCGCGAGAACCCAGCTCTGGGACCGAGGTTGGAAAGGGGCTCAGTATCCGGAAAGCGGCCCGGAGACTCCCGGACCGACCGTTGAGGGGAATCGGTCGGCTCATGCGGGGCACCCGTCCGGTCATCAGCACCAGAGACGCCCGCGCCCACCAGGGCGCGGTGGTCCGGTGCCACAGGCCGGAACTAATGAGGCGCTCACCGTGGAAAACCGCAATGACCCCGAAGGCATCGCGCTGTCGTCGTACGAACGCCTCGCCTTTTTGCTCATCGAGGCGGAACTCCACCGGGACCGACAACTCGTCCGGCGTATGCGCCACCCGGAGACCCGGCCGTGGCTGTCCCTGTCGGTGGCCGCTCTGACGTGCGCCTCACTGCTCCTCCTCGTCACGGGAATCCTCACCGCCGACCTCGCCGTCCTGTGTTGCTTCGCGGCCCTGTGGCCCGTCACCCTCCTGCTGGCCTTCCGGCTGCTTCGCCGTCCGGCCAACACGGAGGACCGCGCCAGGCCGTAACCGCGAACTCGACGCCGTCGCCCGGCGGTTCACACCGACAGACCCGGCTGCCCGGAAGCGACACCCGCGGACCGGGAGCCACCCGAAACCCGCCCTGATCGAGAGTCCCGCCATGTTGTTCCGGGCGGTCGGCACCGACACCGTGGGCATCGCCGGTAACCGAACCGCCTGTGGCTCCTGGCGCACCTCGTGTATCCCGTCGCCACGGGGGAACTGGGCGGCCATGGACGCCAAGGACGAAACCAAGGGCTCGTGCTGGCTGGAGACCGCACCGCCCACCGGACCGCCCGCTCCCCCGCCGTCACATGACCTGTCCGTCGACATCGCGGTGATCGGCGGCGGCATCGCGGGACTCAGCACGGCCTGGTAACTGGCCCGGCAGGGACGCGAGGTGGCCGTGCTGGAGGCCGGACGGCTCGCCGCAGGGGTCAGCGCTCGTACGACGGCCAAGCTGACCGTCCTGCACACGGTCGTCCACGACCATCTACGCCGCACCCGCGGCCCCGAGGGCGCCCGGCTGTACGCGCGCTCGCAGTCCGCAGCGATCCGCCACGCCGCCGAGATCGTCGAGGAGTTGGACATCGACTGCGACTGGGAGGCGGCGGCGGCTTTCACCTACGCCGAGGACCCGCGGCACGTCGAGGTGTTGCGTGCCGAAGCAGAGGCGGCACGCGAGGCGGGGCTGCCGACCGACTTCGTCACGGAGACCGACCTGCCCTTCCCGGTGGCCGGTGCGGTCCGGGTGACGGGCCAGGCGCAGTTCCACCCCTGGAAGTACCTGCTGGCGCTCGCGGACGACCTGCGTCGGCGCGGTGGTGCCGTGTACGAGGACACGCGGGTTGTGGGTCTCAGCGAGGGCGAACCCTGCGTGCTGACGACCGGCACCGGAGTGTCGGTGCGTGCCCGCGAGGTCGTGGTCGCCACGCACTACCCCGTGTTCGACCGGGCCCTGCTCTTCACCAGGTTGTCCCCGAGGCGGGAACTGGTGGTGGCGGGGACCGTCGACGAGGCCCTGGCCCCGCGCCATGTACATCACACCCGAGAAGGGCACCGTTCGGTGCGCAGCGCACCGTACCGCGACGGCAAACGCCTCCTGATCGTCACCGGGGAGCACTTCACGCCCGGTGCCACCGACATCGCGGAACGCTTCGCCCGACTGTCCGCCTGGGCCAGGGACCACTTCCCCGGCCTCACGCTCACGCATCGCTGGGTCACGCAGGACAAGCCCGGTGCCGGCACCGGAGGACATCCCCCGAGGCGAGGGTTGCGTTGTACGGACGGGCGGCCGCCCAGTGCGCCGTTCACCGCGACGAGAACGGGCGGCTCCACGCCGTCTCGGCCCGCTGCACCCACCTCGGCTGCATCGTGGCCCTCAACCGCGCGGAACAGGCATGGGAATGCCCGTGCCACGTCTCCCGCTTCGCCCCTGACGGACAGATCCTCCAGGGCCCCGCCGTACGGCCGTTGGAGAAACGCGACATCTGAGCGACACGGCGTTTCACGGTCGTGGCCCACGGGAACCCGGTGAGCACCCCATCGAGAGCTCGACCGACACAGAGAGAAGTTGAAGCGCCGTGACCGCGCGCACCGCAAAACAGAAAGCCCTGAACGTGGCCAGGACCGGCTGGTCGAAGGCCCGTGACCGCCACGGCAAGGGCGTACGCACCTGCGTTCCCGCGGTGGACAGCGGCGGATCCCCCGCCACGGTGCGCACGAACGCGGAGGGTAACATCGTCAGAGGCGAGGACTGACCAGCCCCCAGCCCCCCTGCCACCGTGCCTGCATGACCGGCCCCCGCCTGTTCATCGGGCTCATCCTGTCCGGCGTCGAGCCCGCGCACGTCCGCCGCCTCGACGTCACGGTGCCCGAGGACGCCGTCGCCTCCATCTACCCCCCCACCTGGCCTCCGCCACCCTGGAGATGCCGTCGCCGACGTGCTCCGCGGCATCGGGGCGGCGCGATCGCCACCGTCGTGACATCGCCGTCCAGGAGCCCTCACCGAGGTGAGCGAGACCGGCGGCGGCCCAACTGCCGCCGCGGGTCGCCGAGATATCCAGGCGACGTCGACATGTATGGGGTGAGAGTGGGCAGGCGCCGTTCATCCTGTTTTCCACCTGAGGCGGCACTGTGACCTTTCCCGTGAATGCCCGCGAACCGACCACCGCCGTCATCACGGCAACATCCGCCCACGTGGGTGACCTGCCGCGGATCGAGGACGGTGCCGAGGTCGCGCCCAAGGACGCACGCGTGATGTCGAGGCTCTTCCTGGACCGGCTCCAGGTCCTGGAAGAGGGCACCCACGAGTATCAGTACGCCCGCAACACACTCATCGAGATGAACCTGTCCCTGGTGCGCTTCGCCGCCCGCCGCTTCCGCAACCGCGGCAACGGCGACATGGAGGACGTCATCCAGGTCGGCACCATCGGTCTCATCAAGGCCATCGACCGCTTCGACCTCACCCGCGAGGTCGAGTTCACCTCCTTCGCCATCCCCTACATCGTCGGCGAGATCAAGCGCTTCTTCCGCGACACCACCTGGGCCGTCCACGTCCCGCGCCGCCTCCAGGAACTCCGCGTCGAACTCGCCAAAGGCAAGGAAACGCTCACCGCCACGCTGGGCCGCACCCCCGCGGTCAAGGAACTCGCCACCCACTTGGGCCTGACCGACAACCAGGTGATCGAGGGCCTCGTCGCGGCCAACGGCTACATCGCCGGCTCGATCGACACCCCTGGCGGCGAAGCCGAGACCTGCGAGGGCGCACCGAAGTACGCGGACACCATGGGCGACGCCGACCCCGCCATGGAACTGTTCGAGGACCTGCACACGCTCGGCCCCCTGCTGCAGAAGCTCGGCGAGCGCGAGCGGACCATCATCGAGATGCGCTTCGGCCAGGAGCTCACCCAGGCCGAGATCGGCCGCGAACTGCACCTGTCGCAGATGCAGATCTCCCGCCTCCTCACCCGCACCCTCACCAAACTCCGCACCGGCCTCCTGGACACCTGACGTCGGCCGCGGCGGCCGAGGCCCTCGCCTTGTCGTCGGCCTTGTGCTTCGGCGTCACGCATTTCGTCAACGATGCGCTGTCCCGGCGGGCCCGCGGCATGACCGTCGCCCTCCATACCCGGGCGGGCGGGACCGCGCTCGCGCTCGTCCTGGCACCGACTCCGTCGGACGGCTCCGCCTGGCTCTCGGCCCAGTGTTGGGGAGGTCTGTCGGGGGTCGGCACCGGGGCTCGCGGAAACGGAACACGGCAGGCCCGGCCCGGGACCGCTGCGCGGCGCTGTCCTGCGGTGTGCCGAGCGTCCTGGTGGCCGGCGTGGGAATCGGTGTGCGGTTCCTGGCGATGGCGCACGCGGACGGAGGCAGCGGTCTGTTACCGGTGGTGGAGAGCCGGGTCGTGTCCGTCGTCGTCATCGCCGGCGTATCGGCGTCCTACGGCGCCGTCCGGGCCATGCCGGCAGGAGCCTGGGCGACGGCGGTGGCGGCGGGCACGGTGGGCACCGCCGGCGATCGTGTGTACCTGGCGGCGACCGCGCGTCAACTCATGGCCGTGGCCACCGTGTTGTCGTCCTTCTGCCCCGCCGTCCCCGTCGGGCCTCGTCCTGCTGCTCATGGGAGAACGGCTGAACCGTCGTCAGGTCCTCGGCCTGGCCCGCGCGCGGCACTGGCCGTCGCGCAGATCGCCCTGCGCCGAGCCGAACCCGCCGAGTCTGCCGGCATGCGTCGGTCCCGCCCGTACGTCGCCGGAGCGTGGCCGAGGCGCCCGCCGGCCGCAGGTCGTCGGTGTCGTGTCGTGTCGTGTCGTGTCGTGTCGTGTCGTAGTACACCGCGTCCAGATCCTGGGTGCTTTGGTCCCCGACCGACACGATCCCGCCCACACCGGCGAAGTCGGGCAGCCATGTCGGACACGTCCGAGCCGCGGGCAGACCAGGCCGGTCAGGATTCGTGCGGGACGGGCGGCGGCCCGGAGCTTCGGTGGCTGGTGTCGCACCACGGGTAGGTGCGACTGCGCCGACAGGTGCACAGGGCGACACAGAACCGGTCGGACGAGACGGTGGTGCCGTCCTCCAGCGTGACGTCCACCGGCCCCTCGACCAGCAGTGGTCCCGTGCGGCGGGCAACTATGCGACAGCGCCGTTCATCAGAGTCGTGCGGCACGAATGATCACCAGCTCTTCCTTCTCGGCGTCGTCCTCGATCAGGCTGCGGTCGCGCAGCCAGCCGCTGCGGGACCGCATGACGGGGCCGAAGGCGACGCTGCGGTGTTCCTCGATTCCGGCCTCCAGGCCTGCCGCCCGCAACCGGCGCAGCGTCTCTTCCGGGCCGCTCAGCGCGGACTGGACGACCAGCAGCACTCCCCCCGGCTTCAGCAGTACGGGTGCGTCCTGACAGATCCGGTCCAGTACGAGACGGCCGTCGTGTCCCGCGTCCCAGGCCCGGGCCGCACCCCGCCGAGGGCACGCGGCAGTCGGGGCCGGCACGTACGGCGGGTTGGAGAGAACGAGGTCGAAGGATCTCCCTGTGACGGGAGCCAGCAGGTCGCCGCGTCTGACGCGGATCGCGAGACGCGCCAGCAGCGCGTTGACCTTGGCGTTGAGAGCCGCTCGCCAGGAGATGTCGATCGCCGTGACGCGGGCGCCGAGTCGGGCCGCGGCCATGGCGACGGCACCTGTCCCCGTGCCCACGTCGAGGACTTCGGCGTGCGGGGGAAGGAGTTCCTCGCGCAGGAATCGGATGAGCAGGTCGGTGTCGTCCTGCGGGGTGTAGACGCCGGGCAGAGTGACCGTGGTCATGGGGTGTCGTCTCCGGTTCTCGCGGATGCCGCAGAACCTGTTCGGGGTCAGAACAGCGGTCGGACAGGCATGCGCAGCGATGGCTCCCCCGCTCGCCACGCGCCGAGGAGATGATCGGCGAGGCGGTCTTCGAGATACGTCGTGGCGTCCACGCCGAAGGCGACATCGCCTTCGAGGTACGGCTCCTCTTCGAGCAGACCCGCTACGACCTCCCGGCGGACGACCTGTTCGTGCACCGCGTCGGCCTCGACGTGCTCGTCGTAGAAGTGCTCGGCGGCCGGTCCGGCGCCGGTGCGCCGCATGGCCTGGGCCAGGCGCCGTGAACCTGGGGACGACGTGATCTCGACGGTGGCGAAATGCCCGACCAGGGCGCCTCGCAGGGCGCGGTGCAGGCCGAAGAGGGACATCAGGTTCACGGTGGCGAGGGCCTCGGGGCCGGCCGCGTCGAGGTAGTGGCCGTAGTCGGTGTCCAGTTCGAGGTCGGCCATGAGATCGGCGAACAGACGCGCGTGCACGCGATCCGCGCGGCCCCCGCCGAACTCGTCGAACTCCACGGCCGCCATGGCCGCCTTCGCCCGGCCCCACAGCCGGGGCAGCACCCAGGCATGCGGATCGGCCTCCTTGAGGTGGTAGAGCGAGCGCTGGGCCGCGTACTCGCGTATCTGCCACAGTTCTCCCTCGTCCCGCAGGAAGTGGCTGACGCCCGATCCGTCGACGGGTTCGACCAGCAGTTCGTCCAGTGCCTCGCCGGCGAGCTTGTGTACGGTCGCCGCGTCACGCAGCGTCCGGAGAAACGGCTGTTCCAGGGCTGCCCGGACCCTGAGCAGGTCGGGGTCCCACTCGCGGTCGGCATCGACGCCGGCGAATCCCCGGTAGTGCAGCTCGTAGCAGAGGTACAGGGCGAGCTGGAGATCGTCTCCGAGCGGTTCGGCGGCAGAGATCTCCCGGTCGTTCGGAAGTGGCCCCGTATTCCGCAGGTGTTCGATGATCGCCGTCGAGATCCGACCGCGAGCGGACGGCAGGGCCGGTTCCGGCGATGTGACGTTCATGAACTCCGGGTACCCGTGATCCAGAAGCTCTCACGTGAGGCGTTCGCCGTATGCCTGATCGTCTCGCGGGTACACGGCCGGTTCCGTACCCCGATCTCTGGAGCCGTCCGTGAGCGCACGTCCCCGCAACGTATTCGTCGTCGGCCTCGACGAGGCCGATCTGCGGACCCTGCGGGCCGCGCACGCCGAAGAGCTGCGTCTGCATCCCCCCCTTGTGACCATCGAGGAGCTCCAGCACAGCGAGGTGGACGTGCCGCAGCTGATCGACCGGCCCGCAGCGTGCTGGACGGCTTCGGCGGACCGATCGACGCGATCGTCGGCTACTGGGACTTCCCCGTGAGCACGCTTGTCGCGCTGCTCGCGGAGGAGTACAGGACGCGCGCCACAGGTCTGGAGTCGGTGGTCAAGTGCGAGCACAAGTACTGGAGCCGTCTCGTGCAACAGGAGGTGGTCACGGAACATCCGCGCTTCGGCCGGGTGGATCTCGACGCGGCCGACCCACGGCCGCCGGAGGGTGTGGGCTTCCCCATGTGGGTCAAGCCGGCGCTGTCTTACTCCTCCGAACTCGCCTACGGAGTGGGGGACTTGGAGGAGTTCCGCACATCGTCAAGGACCGCGGCACCGTCCACTACGACACGCTGGACCTCGACGTCGGCTGCCGCGTGCACGAGCGGTACACCTCGGTCGCCGACGACGTCACCTCACCGGCCGGGGAGGTGACGTGGACCATGGGTTTCCGGCGCAAGGAGTGGGACGTACGGTTCCGTACGAGCACGACGTTGACCTGCGACTCAGAGGAGTTCCACGTCGACGCCACACTGGACGCCTTCGAGGGCGGTCGACGCGTGGCCTCGCGCACCTGGAACGAGTCGGTCCCCAGGGACGCGCTCTGTGCCGTCGCGCGCGCAGGTACGGAGGCGGCCACGCGCGAGGGCGCTGCCGGGACTTCAAGTGGCTTGCTGTGACTGCCGGTTGTGACGTTTGTTCGGGCCCGTTCGGCGCACCCGAAGAGCTGACACAGCCTTTGTCCCAGGAATTGGAGACGCATCATGGGAATCATCGCGTGGATCATCATCGGTCTGCTCGCCGGCGTCATCGCCAAGATTTTGATGCCGGGCAAGGACCCCGGCGGCATCATCGTCACCATGCTCATCGGCATCGTCGGCGGTCTGCTCGGCGGCTGGCTCGGCAAGGTCATCTTCGGCGTCGACTCCATCGACGGATTCTTCGACCTCTCCACCTGGATCGCCGCGATCGTGGGCTCCCTCATCCTGCTCCTGCTCTACCGCCTCGTCACCGGCAACCGGCACTCGCACCGGCACGCCTGACCGAGCGAGGGCATACGCCCGCGCAGGCCGGACGGCTCCCCCCTGGTTCACAGGAGGGGAGCCGTCGGCGTGTACGGCGGGCTCCGCCGGCCCCGCGCGGCAGTGCCGTGTGCGGGTACCGGGCGCTCCCTGGGGCAGTTTCGCCAGGTGGACGGCGTTGGCGGCGAGCGTCTTGGTGGGGGCGAAGGCTTCGAGGGTGTTGCCGAGGTCCTGGTGGTCGGTGCCCTGCTGGGCTTCGCCGACCCAGTGGCCGACCGCGCCGGGCGGCAGGGAGAACCCGAGGTCGTTGGGGCCCTGGAAGCCGTCGGCACTCACCTTGTGCGTTGTGAGCCGAGGACGCCGCGACGCGCGTGGTGGACGGAGGCCGGGAGAGTCCGGCGGGGGCGGCGCGCGACCTCCCCAGGCAGTGCGCCGCCCCGCCATCGCGCTGCGATTACCCGCGAGTTGCAGCCTTATGCCCATCCGGAGCCGCGAGCATGCCGTTCGCAGTTGTCCCTGTGACCAAGCGCCGCGATGCGGAAGCGGGCCGACGTCCAAAGGGACCGTGGACACAGCACGGAATCGGGCGTTCGCATTGCGGATTGCGCGCCACTACATCGAGGGAGTCCACCGGCGCCGCACCCTCCACGGCCCCCGGGACCTCGGCCGGTCCGATCCGATCCCTCGCCACACCGGCCCACCGGCCTCCTCGGTCACGGACGCCCCCGCTCGCCGACATCGCCGGCAACGAGGACGGGCGTACGAAGTGAGTCCTTCCGGCACCCCGGCAAGGTTCCCGACCGCCACGCCCGTGGCGACCACGTTCTTCTTCCACCGCGGCGAATACCGCGCCGCCTCAGATCCCTTCCAGCGGCCCAGGTGCGACCGAACGTCGCGAAAGGTGTGCTTCAGGCGGGTCGGTCGCGCTGCCAGGGGTAGTCGGAGCGTGGGAGCCGAGCTTCTCTCGGTGTCCCTTCGACAGAAGCGCCCCCCGATCCGCGCAGGGCGTGCGGGACAAGACGAAGGAGTGCCCATGGATGCGATCGTGCTGCTGAAGGACGACCACCAGACGGTCGAGAAGCTGTTCAAGGAGTTCGAGAAGGCCGGAGACCGTGCCTACAAGACGAAGCGGAAGATCGCCGACAAGGTTGATCGAGGAGCTGACGGTCCACACCTGGATCGAGGAGAAGATCTTCTATCCCGCCGCGCGTGCCGCCGTACCGGACACCACCGACCACGTACTGGAGAGCGTCGAGGAGCACCACGTCGTGCTGTGGATGCTGTCCGAGCTGGCCCGCCTGGACCCCGAGGACGAGCGCTTCGACGCCAAGATGACCGTTCTCATGGAGAACGTCCGGCACCACGTCGAGGAGGAAGAGAAGGAGTGGTTCCCCCAGGTCCGCTCCGCTCTCGGCCGCAACCGGCTGGGCGAACTGGGCGAACAGCTCAGCGCCGCCAAGCCCGACGCGCCCCACGATCCTCTTCAGGTTCCCAGCGCGCACGAATGACCCGCGCGGGACCGCGAGACGGCCCGGGAACCCGCCTCCCGCCCCAACCGTCCGCTTGTACCGGCGTCACGCGCCGCTGGGCGTCGACCACCTGGAATCCTCCCCCGGTATCGCACAGTGGCCGCCCCTCCCTCTGTTTGGAGATTCAGCATGTCCAGTTCCACCGCGTCCGACCCGCTGGCCGGCCTGGCCGCCGCGGGGGTGTCGATCTGGCTCGACGACCTGTCCCGCGAGCTGCTGGCCGGGGGTGAGCTGGAGAAGCTGATCGCCGACCGGCATGTCGTCGGGGTCACGACGAACCCCACGGCCTCAGTAAGGGTCGGACGTGACCGAGAAGTCGAAACCGGCGCGCTCGGCGCCGGCCACGGGAGCCGGAAACGACGGTGGCGCCCTTCTTGGTAGCAGCTCTCGGATGCCGTGTCCGCGTACTCGGATCATGTCATTTCAGGCGCGCGGAACACGGCGTCATGTGCGCTCCTTCTTGGGAAACAGGTACTCGTCCAGGATGAGGCCGACCGCGACGGCCGCCGGGATGGCGACGAGGGCGCCGATGATGCCGAGAAGCGCCCCGCCGACCAGTACCGCGAGGACGGTGACCAGCGGGTGGACGTCGACGGCGAACTTCATGGCCCTGGGCACGATGAGGTAATCCTCGGCGATCCGGAAGACGACGTAGAAGACCGCAGTCGCGATCGCTATGGGCAGGGACACCGACAGCGCGACGAGGCTGACGACGATTCCGGCGAGGGTGGAGCCGACGATCGGGATCAGGTCCATCAGGGCGGTGAAGACGCCCAGTGCGGCGGCGTACGGCACGCCGGTGGCCGCGCACCAGCCGAAGGTGGCCACACCCGCGATCCCCGAGGTGACGAGGTTGCCGAGCATGAACTTGCCGATCCGGTTCATGATCTCTTCGGCCACGCCCTCGACGCGCTCGCGCCGGCTTGCCGCCACGAAGCGGTAGCAGAACTCCTTGATGGCCGGCAGCGCGGCCATGCAGTACAGGGTCACCGTGATCACGATCGCCGTGGACGTGACAGTACTCAGGACCACCTGGCCGGCGCCCAGGACACCTCCCGCCAGACCGGACGCTCCGCCTCCCGAACCGATCTGCTCCTTGGCCTTCTCGACGAGGTGGAAGCGGTCCTCCAGGCGGCCGATCGTGGACTGGTGGTTGTGGACCTGTTCCAGCCAGCCGGGCACCGCGTCCACCAGTGCGCCGAGCTCCTTGGCCACCGGCGGAATGACCAGAGCCAGGAATCCGGTGAGTACGACGAGGAAACCGGTCAGCACGATGGCGACGGCCCAGCCGCGCCGCAGACCCCGGCGGGTGAACCGGAGAACAAGGGGTTCCAGGCTGATCGCGATGAACATGGCCAGCAGGAGCAGGGTCAACATCGAACCCACTCGCAGGACGGTCTGCACGGCGAGCCACGCCAGGCTCGCCCCCAGTCCCAGGGCGAACCCCACCGTCACCCATGACCGTCTGCGCCCACCGCGTGCGTCTCGGCGCGGCGGCTCCTGGGGTGGCTTCCGAGACGCCTCCACGGCGTCCGCCGGGGCGGGATCAGAACCGTTCACTCCTGCCCCTTGCGCCTCACCCTGCTTCCCCCGGGCGGACCCGGGCTCCGAATGCGCGGACATCACGACCACTCTCCTCGGCGGCCTCGAATGGGCGTGGGTGTCCCGGGTACCCAGGTATCCGGCTCGTACCGCGTCCGCCACCACCCGGCGCGTCGTGAGACGGCCGGGGCACGGGACGTTGAACGCTTGGCCGACATCCGATCCCTTCAGGCGGGAGCCGAATACCGTGACCGATCTCGATCCCTTCACAGACCTGCTCGACTGTCCGATGTACGTCGTGACCGCCGAGGCCGACGGAGAGAGAGCCGGCTGTCTGGTCGGATTCGCCTCGCAGTGCTCGATCGAGCCCGCCCGGTTCATGGTCTGGCTGTCCAGGGCCAACCGGACGTACCGCGTCGCCGAGCGAGCCGAACGACTCGCGGTCCATCTCCTCCACCGCGACCAGGACCGGCTGGCCCGGCTCTTCGGCGGCGAGACCGGCGATCGCACGGACAAGTTCGCGGGCGTCCCCTGGCACCGGGGACCGGGCGGGTCACTGATCCTCGACGAGGCTCCCGCCTGGTTCGTCGGCCGGGTGGAGAACCGGGTCGACGGCGGCGACCACGTCGGTTTCCTGCTCGCTTCGGAGGTGGCGGAGAACATCGCAGGCGACCGCCCCCCGCTGCTGACGCTGGGAGACACCCACGGCATCACCCCGGGACACCCGGCGGACTGAGCGGCTAACGCACGCGCCTGCGTCGTATCACCGCTCCCAGACCCGCCGCTGCCGCTGCCGTCGCGGCGGCCAGCACGAGCCCGGGGTGTCGGGCGAGTGCCGCCTCGGCCGAGTGGGGACGGGACGTCTCGTCGAAGGAGCCGTGTGCGCCGTAGTCGTGTTCCGGGGCCGTGTCGGCCGGCTGCCAGAGGTTGGTCGGACGGGTGCCGGATTCGCCGTCGTCGGTCTGCTGCGAGGCGTAGCCCGTACGGGCGAGGTAGCGGTCCAGCAGGGCGGGTGCCAGTTTGTCGGCGAGGATGGTCGCGGCGGTGGACGCGCCCACGTAGTACTGCTTGCGGTGCGGATGGTCCGCCGCGTTCACCACGGCGCGGGCGGCCACCTCGGGCTGGTAGATGGGCGCGACGGGCCGAGGGCTTTTCGGCAGCCGGGACAACACCCATGAGAACTGCGGGGTGTTGACGGCCGGCATCTGCACGACGGTGACGTGCACCTGGCTGTGCTGGTGCATGAGCTCGGTGCGCACGCTCGAAGTGAAGCCGTTGACGGCGTGCTTGGCACCGCAGTAGGCGGACTGGAGCGGGATGGAGCGGTCACCGAGGGCCGAGCCGATCTGCACGATCACCCCGGCGTCCCGCGGGATCATACGCTGGAGCGCGGCCCGGGTGCCGTGCACGAAGCCCAGGTAGCTGACCTCGGTGACCCGTTTGTACTCGTCGGGCTCGATCTCCATGAACGGTGCGAACACCGACGTGAAGGCGTTGTTGACCCAGACGTCGATCGGCCCGAAGGCCTCCTCGGCGGCCACGGCAGCGGCCTCGACCTGTGCGGGGTCGGCCATGTCGGTGGGCACGGCGAGGGCACGGCCGCCCCGTTCCTCGACATCGGCGACCGTGGCGTCGAGGCCCGCCTTGCCCCGCGCGAGGAGAACGACGTTCGCGCCCCGCTCGGCGAAGAGTCGGGCGGTGGCCCGGCCGATCCCGGCGCTGGCTCCGGTGATGACGACGGTCTGCTGGTTCATGCTCGTCCTGTTCGTCTCGGAAGTCATGTGGGAATGCCCGGAGTTCGGGCGAGGGTGGCCGCGGTGTCGGGTATGAGGGCGTGGACGAACGCCTGCGGCAGGCTGCCGCGCAGTCGGCGTCGGGCGATGTCGTACTCCCGGACACAGCCGCCGTGGGGGCGCGGGTTCCGTCGAAGGAGAGGTCCTCGATGCGCGTGTGGTCGTGGAACCACTCCCGATGGCGCAGGTCGGGAATCGCGGCAGCCGCGTGTGCGTGGATGTGCGGGGCGCAGTGGCCGGAGCGTTCCAGTCCCGCTGCTTCCGGGAGGGCCACCGCGTGCAGCCGGACGGTGATTCCGCCGCAGCGGGCGACGCCGGCCTGGAGGCGGTCCAGGTTCCGGCGGGCCTGGGCGATCCGCTCTCGGTCCCGCCGTTCCGCCCGGCCCCAGGACTCCCCGACCTTGATCTTCACTCGGGGGATGTCCAACTCCTCGGTCCAGCTCATCGCCTCGTTCGCGCCGGGCGCGTTCCAGATTCTCAAGCCCGTTACTACGTCGGCGAGTTGGTGCTCGACAACGCGGGCGGTGGCACCACCGGTGCGCAGCGGCTCGCCCTCCCCGCCGGCACCCGTGCGCGAGGCCATCACTCCCCCGGCTTGTCCTGGCGCTGCTTGCCGCCGGGAAGCATGTCCTGGACCTTCGCCTTCAGGCCCTGGCGGATCATGCCGACGCGGTCGCTGTCGCCCTTGAGGACGGCCGAGGTGGCGGCCTCGATCTGTTCCAGCGTGGCGTGCGGCGGGATCGGCGGTACGGCGGGGTCGGTGCGGAAGTCGATGACGAAGGGCCGGTCGGCGCCGAGAGCCCGCTGCCAGGCATCCTCCACGTCCCCCGGCTTCTCCACCCGCACCCCGTCGAGCCCGATCGAGCGGGCGAAGTCGGCGTACGGCACGTCCGGGAGAGACTGGGAGGGCAGGAACTGCGGGGCACCGGCCAGGGCCCGCATCTCCCACGTGACCTGGTTGAGGTCCTGGTTGTTGAGGACCGCGACGATCAGCCGCGGGTCCTCCCACTCGGGCCAGTACTTGGCGGCGGTGATGAGTTCGGCCATGCCGTTCATCTGCATGGCCCCGTCCCCGACGATCGCCAGGGCGGGCCGGTCCGGGTGGGCGAACTTGGCGCCGATGACATAGGGCACACCCGGGCCCATGGTGGCGAGGGTCCCGGACAGGGAGCCGCGCATGTTGCCGCGCATGCGCAGGTGCCGTGCGTACCAGTTGGCGGCCGAGCCGGAGTCCGCGGCCAGGATGATGTCGTCCGGCAGGAGCGCGTCGAGGGTGTGCACGACGTACTCGGGGTTGATCGGGTCCGCGTCCACGGCGGCCCGCCGCTGCATGACGTCCCACCAACGGGCCGTCGCCATCTCGGTCTTCTTGCGCCACGAGCCGTGCTTCTTGCGCTTCAACTGCGGCAGCAGCGCTCGCAGGGTCTCCTTCGCGTCTCCGACGAGGTTGACCTCGAAGGGGTAGCGCAGCCCGATCATGAACGGGTCGATGTCGATCTGCACGGCCCGGGTCTGCCCGAACTCCGGCAGGAACTGGGTGTACGGGAAGCTGGAGCCGACGACGAGCAGCGTGTCGCAGTCCCGCATCATCTCGTAGGAGGCGCGGGTGCCGAGCAGTCCGATCGATCCGGTGACGTACGGCAGATCGTCGGGCAGGGCGTCCTTGCCGAGCAGCGCCTTGGCCACCCCGGCGCTGAGTACCTCGGCGATCTCCTCCACCTCGGCCCGGGCACCGCGCGCGCCCTGCCCGATCAGGATCGCGACCTTCTCGCCCTCGTCCAACACCGCGACGGCGCGCGCGAGTTCGGCTGCGGGCGGGATGGGCGCGGAGTGTGTCAGGCCGAGGCTGGACGGCACCATCTTGAAGGCGTGGGTGGGCTCCGAGTAGGTCAACTCCTGTACGTCCGCGGGGATGACGACCGCGGTCACCGTCCGCCGGGCGTACGCGGTGCGCATGGCCCGGTCGATGACGTTGGGCAGTTGCTCGGGGACGGTCACCATCTCGCAGTACGCGGAGGCCACGTCCTTGTAGAGGCTCAGCAGGTCGACCTCCTGCTGGTAACTGCCGCCCATGGCGCTGCGGTTGGTCTGCCCGACGATCGCGACGACGGGCACGTGGTCGAGCTTCGCGTCGTAGAGCCCGTTGAGGAGATGGATCGCGCCGGGGCCCGAAGTGGCCGCGCAGACACCGACCTTGCCGGAGAACTTGGCGTAGCCGACGGCCTCGAACGCGGACATCTCCTCGTGCCGCGACTGCACGAACTTCGGTTTGTTGTCGGCACGGCCCCAGGCGGCGAGGAGGCCGTTGATGCCGTCGCCCGCGTAGGCGAAGACATGGTCGACGTCCCATTCGCGGAGCCGCTGGAGAACGTAGTCGGACACCTTGATGGACACGGGAGTTCCTCTCATCGTGCTGATTGCCGGTTGCGCAGCCAGTAGGTTCCGGCCGCGGTGGCTCCGAGGACGGCGGCCGCGGCGCCCGCGGTCAGCAGGCGGCCGTCGCGGACGGAGCCCTTGGGCCGGTCGGCGAGCTTCTCGGGGTGGCCGGCGGGCAGGTGTTGTCCGTCCAGGGCGAGCGCCAGGGCCTCGGCCAGGTGCAGGGCGCGTCTGCCGGTGTCGCCCTGTTCGATCTGCGTACGGCAGCTGAAGCCGTCCGCGAGGACCAGCGCGCCGGGGGCGGTGTCCCGCACGGCGGGCAGCACCCCTTGCTCCGCCACGGTCATGGACAGGTCGTAATGGCCTTGTTCGAAGCCGAAGTTGCCGGCCAGGCCGCAGCAGCCGGCGTCCAGGACGTTCGCGTCGATCCCGGCGCGGCGCATCAGTTCGCGGTCGGCGTCGTCCTTCGTGACCGCGTGCTGGTGGCAGTGGGTCTGCACGGTCGCCGACCTGGTGAGCCGCGGGGGCTGCCAGTCGTCCGGGGCGTGGTTGAGGAGTTGCTCGGCGAAGGTCCTGAACTGCCCGGCCAGGCGCCGCACGTCCTGGTCGTCGGGCAGCAACTCAGGGGCATCGGCGCGGAAGACGGCCGTACAGGACGGTTCGAGACCGATGACGGGCGTGCCGGCCTCCAGCCAGGGCCGCAGCACGTCGAGCGTGCGGCGCAACACCCGCTTGGCAGTGGCGAGTTGGCCGGTCGAGATCCAGGTCAGGCCGCAGCACACGGACCGGGCGGGGACGGCGACGTTGAATCCGGCGTCTTCCAGGACCCGGACGGCGGACTTCGCGACGCCGGGGTGGAAGTAGGTGCTGAACGTGTCCGGCCAGAGCAGAACGGTGCGCGGGCCGACCGGATCGGGGTCGGGAGTCCCACGTGCCTGCCACCACTGCACGAAGGACTCCTCGGCGAAGACCGGTGCGTCGCGCTCGACGGCCACGCCGGCGAGGCGCTTGCCGAGGCGGGCGATGCCGGGCGCGCCGAGTGCCGCGTTGACGAGTCGCGGCGCCGGCTGGGACATCCGCGCCCACACCGGCAGCCAGCCCATGGAGTAGTGCGCCGCCGGCCGCAGCCGCCCTGCGTAGTGGTGGGAGAGGAACTCGGCCTTGTAGGTCGCCATGTCGACCCCGACCGGGCAGTCGGACTTGCAGCCCTTGCAGGCCAGACAGAGGTCCAGGGCGTCGCGGACCTCGGTGGAGCGCCAGCCGTCCGTGATCGCGGAGTCCGCGTGTCCGTCGAGCATCTCGAACAGCAGCCGGGCCCGCCCGCGCGTGGAGTGCTCCTCCTCGCCGGTCGCCCGGTAGGACGGGCACATCACTCCGCCTTCGTGGGTACGGCAGTTGCCGATGCCGACGCAGCGCAGCACCGCCCGGCCGAAGGAGTGGTCGTCGTCGGGGTAACTGAAGTGCGTGTCGTGGCCGGCCGGGCGCCACAGGGGTCCCAGGCGCAGGTTCTCGTCGACGCGATAGGGGTCGACGACCTTGCCGGGGTTCATCCGGTTGTCCCGGTCGAACAGTGCCTTCACCTGCCCGAACGCGGCCACCACGGCCTCACCGAACATGCGCGGCAACAGCTCGCCGCGCGCCTGCCCGTCGCCGTGCTCGCCGGAGAGCGAACCGCCGTAGGAGGCCACCAGATCGGCAGCCCGGAAGAGGAACTCCCGGAAGTTCGCGACCCCTTCGGCGGTGGTGAGCTCGAAGGGGATACGGGTGTGCACGCAGCCCTGGCCGAAGTGGCCGTACAGGGACGGATGGTCGTAGCCGAACTCGGCGAAGAGCTTCTTCAGGTCCCGCAGGTAGTCGCCGAGTACCTCGGGCGCCACGGCCGAGTCCTCCCAGCCCTCCCAGGTCTCCCGGCCGTCGGGTGGGCGGGCGGTGACGCCGAGGCCGGCCTCGCGGGCCTTGAGCATCTTGCGTTCGCGCGCCGGGTCGTCGGAGAACGCGACCGTCGGATCGTTCTCGCCGCGTCCGAGCGCTTGGATCAACCGGCGGCCCTGATCGTCGACTTCGTCCTGACTGTCCCCGGTGAACTGGACCAGGAGCCAGCTCTCGCCCTCCGGGAGCTGGTGCAACGAGTCGAGATGGGCGCCCTCTTCGCGCATCAACTGGGCCATCCGCCCGTCGAACGCCTCCAGTTGGGTCGGGCTGCTGTGCCTCAGCAGCCGGGGCACGTCGTCGGCCGCCGCGCAGATGTCGTCGTAGCCGAGGACGAGGAGGGCTTCGTACGGCGGCACCGGCACGAGGTCGAGTTCGGCACGCAGGACGGTGACGAGGGTGCCCTCGCTGCCGACGAGCGCGCGGGCCACGTCGAAGCCGTTCTCGGGGAGCAGTGAGTCCAGGTTGTATCCGGAGACGCGGCGCGGGATGCGGGGGAACCCGCGCCGTACGTCCGCCACGGTGCGGTCGATGATCCGCCGCAACCCCTGGTGGATCTCGGCGCGGCGGCCGCCGGCCGCGATGATCGCGTCGTACTCGTCGTCCGAGGTGGGACCGACCCAGCAGCGGAGGCCGTCGTAGGTCAGGATCTCCAGGCGTCGTACGTTGTCCACGGTCTTGCCGTAGGCCTGGGCGGAGCCGCCGCACGAGTTGTTGCCGATCATGCCGCCGAGCGAGCAGTGGCTGTGAGTGGACGGTTTGGGGCCGAACTGGAGCTGGTGGTCGGCGAGTTGGCGGTTGAGTTCGTCGAGCACGATGCCGGGTTCGACGAGACAGGTGCGCCGGTCGGGGTCGACGGACAACACCTTGTTGCAGTACTTCGTCCAGTCGATGACCACGGCCGTGTTGGTGCACTGGCCGCCCAGGCTGGTGCCGCCGCCCCTGGAGAGCACCGGCGCCCCGAATTCGGCACAGACCGCGACCGCGTCCGCGCCGGCATCGATCGCGCGCGGGACCACGACGCCGATCGGGACCTGCCGGTAGTTCGAGCCGTCCGTGGCGTAGGCGCCCCGGCTGCCCGCGTCGAACCGCACCTCGCCGTCGACCCGCTCACGGAGCGCCTTCTCCAGGGCACGCGTGTCCGGCGCCGTCTCCGATTTCCGGGCCTCGATCACCATCGGCTCCCCTCTGTCGGCGCCCCGATGCAGCGGGCCGCTCGGCTGCGTAGGGCGAGTTCCCGGTGATCGGGGTGGCTAACGTCCGGTCCGGATCGAGCGTCGGCCCCCAGGTCCCGCCCGGGAGGACGAAAGGGCTCCGCCCACCTGGCAAGCCGTACATGGGGTTGATCACGTACGCGCCGATCCCGGCGGTGATGCCCGCGAGCCAGCCGCGCGACAGCGGTCGCCGGCGCGGCACGGACCGCCAGGCGCCCGGGTCCGAAGGCCCGCCGTCCAGAAGGGACTTGGCCTGATTGCTGTGCAGGCGCATCAGGGAGCTGGGGGCGGCGAAGGGCAGGGCTCCGAGGAAGCTGTGGATGTGCTGCTCGATCGGTTTGATCCTCATGATCGGCAGGACGCCGGCCTGCCGCCGGTCTGACCAAGTGTTTGCCGTGGCGGGACAGGGGTAGCTGGCCCGGTAGTGCTTCGGACAAGCAGGCACATCCATGGGAGCGGCCAAGCGTCGCGCCGGCGTGCCTGTCCGTACGGCTGGTGCGCTCCCCATGGTGATCGTCCGCCCCAGTTCAGGGGAAGCGGTGAGGCACGATGCCGACCCGAGTGAGTACGAAGCACCATCCGCACGACGACGCCCCCGACACCGCCGAGTCCTTCCGGCAGCTCGTCCTGCTCGCCCCCGGCCCGCAGCACGACACCGTGCGCGACCAGATCGTGGTCGCGTGGCTGCCGATGGCAGACCGGCTCGCCAGGCAGTTCCGCAACCGGGGTGAAAGCTCCGAGGATCTTCGTCAGGTCGCGGCCCTCGGCCTGGTCAAGGCCGTCGACCGCTACGACCCCGAACGCGGCAACGCCTTCGAGAGCTATGCCGTACCGACCATCACCGGCGAGATCAAGCGGCACTTCCGCGACTACATGTGGACCGTGCACGTGCCGCGCCGGGTGCAGGAACTGCGCAACCAGGTGCGGTTCGCCATCCAGGATCTGTCGCAGACCGTCCACGGTCGCCGCCCCACCACCGCCGAGATCGCCGCCGAGGCCGGCCTCAGCGAGGAGGACGTCCTGGTCGGACTGGGAGCCCTGGAGAGCTTCGCCTCCCTCTCCCTGGACGCGGAACTGCCCGTCGGCGAGGGCGGATACTCCCTCAGCGACACCCTCGGGGCACCCGATCCCGCCCTCGACACCGTCGTGGACCGCGAAGCCGTCAAGCCCGGTATCCATGCGCTTCCGGAACGTGACCAGGCCATCCTCTACCTGCGCTTCTTCCGCGGCCTGACCCAGGCCGCCATCGCCGAACGACTCGGCATCTCACAGATGCACGTCTCCCGTCTGATCTCCCTCTGCTGCGACCGACTGCGCGAAGAGGTGATGCACGACGCCGCCTGGACCCCGCCCCCGGCGACCGGTTTCCTTTCGCCTTCTCAGGGCACTTCGGTTGCCAGGCCATCGCGCGCCGCCGCCGGGCGGACGAGCGACGATGCTTGGATGACGTAACGCAAACAACCAATCAAACAGGGCGAGTTGCTCTGATCGCTGGAGGTGCCAGGTGAACCGGCGCACGACGCTCCTCGGCGTGGCCGAGATCCTGGCATGGTGGGCGGTCCTCGCCCTGCTGTGGCTGGTCTTCATCAGCGCTGTGAACACACCGGAACTCGTCGTGGGGGCGTCCACCGCGCTGGTCGGCGCATGCGCCGCGTGGGGTACGCGTCGCGCGGTGAGCGGGTGGTGAACGGCTGGACGGCCGCCGCGACGGCCTGTTCGGGGGCGCGGACGCCGGTGGGCACGACGCTGCGGGCGGCGCCGGCTCTGCCGGGCATCCTGAGCGCTTGAGCAGATCACCGAAAGGGCGAGGGCGTCACCGACGCATGGTCGGGCCGAGCCGGGTAACCCCACTCGTATGCCACGAACAACGGGACCTGGGGAGCAGGTCGAGCGCGAGGCGCCGGACCGGCCCACGAAACTGGCGAAGCGGTCCTGGTGGGCGGTGCTCAAGGGCACGGTCAGGGAGTTCCAGGCCGACGAACTCGCCGACCGGGCCGCGGCATTGACCTACTACGGCGTGCTGTCGTTGTTCCCGGCCCTGCTGGTCCTGGTCTCACTGCTCGGCATCGCCGGCACGTCTGCGACCCAGCAGGTCCTGGACAACATCGAGAAACTGGCGCCGAGTTCGGCCCGGAACATCATCGGCGACGCCGTGCGCCAGCTCCATGCCACCGGCGGCCTCGGCTCGATCGTGGCCGTGGTCGGCGTCGTGGTCGCGGTGTGGTCGGCCTCCGGCTACATCGCCGCGTTCATCCGCAGCGCCAACGTCGTGTACGACATGCCCGAGGGACGCCCCGTGTGGAAGGTGCTCCCGATCCGGGTCGGCGTCACAGTGGTGCTGCTGGTCCTGACCGTGATCAGCGCGCTCACCGTGGTGTTCACCGGCGGCCTGGCCCGCGCGGCCGGTTCCGCGCTGGGAATCGGGCACGCCACCCTGATGGTGTGGTCGATCGCGAAGTGGCCGGGGCTGATCATCCTGGTCATGGCGATGATCGCGATCCTCTACTGGGCCGCGCCGAACGTGAAGGGCCGCGGGTTCCGCTGGGTCACCCCGGGCAGCGTGCTGGCCCTGCTGGTCTGGATGATCGCCTCGGCGGGCTTCGCGTTCTACGTGGCCCACTTCGCCTCGTACAACAAGACCTACGGCACGCTCGCCGGCGTCGTCGTCTTCCTGATCTGGCTGTGGATCAGCAACATCGCGGTCCTGCTCGGCCTCGAATTCGACGCGGAACTGGCCCGCCAGCGAGCCATCGCCGGCGGCCTCCCGAAGGGTGAGGAGCCGTATCTCCCGCCCCGGGACACCCGAGCCTGGAGCGAGGAGGACCGCCGCCGGGCGGAGTGACGCCGTGCGTGACGGGGGTGGTGGCCGAGCGCACGCATCGCGCCTCGCCGCTGTGGGCGGAACCCGTGATCAGACGGAACCCGAGCCCCAACGCCGGCGCTTCTGGTCCGCGCTGCGCCTGCTGCCCGACGTCCCGCCGCCGGACAGCTGGTGCGCGGTGAGCCGCTCGCTCTCGCCCTTCGCGCGCGGCACCTCGTCGGGCTCGCGCATCTCCTGAATCTCGCCGGTCGGCCCGGACTCCGGCAGCCGGGGCTGCTCCTCCGGGCGCGGCGGCGCGGACTCCCGCCGGCGGGCTCTCGTTCCGAGCCGTACGGCCCAGATCAGCCCGACGACGAGGATCAGACCGGCGACCACCGGAAAGACTCCGAGGGCCGCTCCGCTCGACGCGGCCACTTCCATGCTCGATGTGTTCATCGCTGCCGGGTACCCCGGGGCGACCAGGAGAATCTCGTCCAGCTGGCGTGCCCGGCACTCCCGAGGACACTCGATGTGGACACCCCGGAGACATGCCCCCGGGAGGTCTTCCTGTTCCGTGCCGTCGCAGACGTGCTCCGCGGCATCGGCGAGCGATCGCCACGGTCGTAACACTGCTGTTCAGGGCGCTCGCCCAGCCGTTCGGCGGGCCTCGCGCTCGGCGCACTGACGATGCCGGTGCCGGGCTTCGGCCCTATCTCCCGGGTCGGTGTATTTTGCGCCTTACGAGGTAACTGGCAGGACGCGCTCTCGCGCCCCCGGGTGACGCCTCGGCTGGAGAACAGTTGGCGATGGACTGGCAGGACTTTGCGCATCGGATGGCCTCGATGGCCCGCGAACTGCTGCGGGAGAAGTCGCACGACGCGACCCTCCAGCGGATCGTGTCGTCGACGGTGGAGACCGTCGAAGGCTGCGACTCGGCGGGCATCCTGGTCCGGGACGGGGACAAGGTGGAGACGCTGGCCTCCACCGACAGCCTCGCGGCGGAGTCCGACCGGTTTCAGGAACGACTCGGCGAGGGCCCCTGCTTCGACATCACCGTCGCCCGTGAGGACGACGGTGCGCGTGTGTTCCGCATCGAGGACCTCACCGGACTCCAGCGGCGGTGGCCGCGATACGCGCCCGCGGCACGCGAGTTGGGGATCGGAAGCATGATGACCTTCCTGTTGTATGCCGACGCCGAGGAGTTCGGCACGCTGAACATGTACGCGCGCCGGCCTGGAGCCTTCACCGAGGACAGTGAGACCTCGGGGCTGCTGCTGGCCTCCCACGCCGCTGTCGCGCTCTCCGGCGCGCGCACATCCACGCAGCTGCACAGCGCGCTCACCACCCGCCATGTCATCGGGGAGGCCATGGGCATCCTCATGGGTCGCTATCACCTCGACGAGGACAGGGCCTTCGCCGTACTCCGGGATCTCTCCCAGAAGCGCAACGTCAAGCTCCGGTCGATCGCCCAGCAGGTGTGCGACAACGGCGGCATCGAGGACTGACCCCGCGATCGTCGGGTGCGGCTCTCCCGGCACATGGTCCGGACCGGAAGAGCCTGACCATCACATTCCCCCGGGGGACAGGCGACAGCTGATGGCCGAGTGCCCACGTATCCGCGACCTACCTGTCGCCGGGGCCTGCCGGGATCGGCTGCCGGCACGGCGTCTGATCGGATCTTTTCAGGGCACTCGCCGGTCAGGAGGTGCACGTCATGGTTCCCATCCTGTTGGTATTGCTCCTGGTGCTGATCCTCTTCGGCGCCGGTTTCGCGGTACAGATCCTCTGGTGGATCGCTCTGGCCGTACTCGTCCTCTGGCTCCTGGGATTCCTGGTGCGCGGAACGAGCGCGAGTGGAAGTCGAGGACGTTGGTATCGCTGGTAGAGCCGAGCCGGTAGAGCCGGATTCGGCGCGCAAGACCCTCACAGATTCAGGAGCACTTATGAGTGAGCAGAAGCACCCGAAGCCCACCCCTCCGTCCAAGGCCCCCGGGGAAGGCGGCGACCAGGCGGCTCGGGACGAAGCGGAGGAAGCCGTACGTCCCCGAACCCACGAAGACGAGGAAGACAAGAATTCCGCGTCGGACAACGCCGATCGGCCTTCCTCTCAGCAGAGCACAGGCCGCAGCGTCGGACGACTCCGCCGAATAGCGGCTCCCGGTTGTCGCCACGGCGGGATCACGTGATGCGGTCGGCGATGCGGGTCGTGCCGTGGAGCAGGTGTTCCAACGGGCCGCGGCGGAACCGTCGGGTCCAGGCGGTCGCCAGGAGCATCGAGACGGCGACGAAGATGAGGAGTGACAGAAGTGCCGGGCCTGTCGACTCCTCCGTGCCGACGGCCCGGATGGCGAGGATGTGCAGGACATAGGCGGTCAGCGCGGTCATGCCGACCGAGGTCACGGGCGCGGCCAGGCGGGTGAGCCGGGGCAGCCGGTGCGTCGCCCAGAGGCAGAGAACCACCACGGTGAGCGCTACGCCCGTGTTGCCGAGGATGGAGAACGTCGTCTGGCTGTGCGGTGCAGCCACCAGCAGCCAGGCCGGCGGGGTGTCGTCACCTAGGTCACCGACGGTGTCGGACCACCAGGCCGAGGATGCCGGACCGCCGTCCGTCGCCGCGCCGACCGCGATGAGCGCGTGCGGGACGAGGTGCAGGGCCAGCCATGAACCGCCGTAGCCGAGCAGGGTCAGGGCACCGCCGGTCCGGAGCAGGCGGACGCGGAGCCCGGGCCGAGTGAGGTCGAGGCGGGCCAGTGCCATGCCCGCGACCATGAACGGCATCCAGGTGAGCGCCGGGTACGCGCCGGTGAACAGCAGCTCCGTGAAGCCGTCCGTGCCGGTGACCATGGCGAGTGGATCGCCGGCGACGACGGCGTCGGCCCAGCCGCCGCCCTCGATGGACTGCCGTACCGCGTACAGCACTTGGGGCAGGACGAGCGCGCCCGCCGCGGCGACGGCCGCCAGCGTCCGTGCGCGCAGCCGGTGCAACGGCAGGACGAGGAGGAAGAGAAGGCCGTAGCAGGACAGGATCACGTCGACGTCGGTGTCCAGCGCGGTCAGGGCGTAGCCCAGTGCCATCAGGACGAGCGCGCGGATGACGATCCTGCCCACGGCCTGCCGCCCCGCGCGTCCGGTACGGGGTTCCGGGCGACCGGTGACGAGCACCAGCGAGAAACCGGCGAGCAGCGCGAACAGCGCGGAGGAACGGCCGCGCGCCAGCTCCAGGACGAAGCCCAGTGGCCCGCCGACGGCGGGTTCGGGGCCGACATGCGCGGCGTACATGCCGAGGACCGCGAGTCCGCGGGCCAGGTCGATGCCCACGAGCCGTCCCGTCGACGGTGTGCGCGACGGAGGCGGAGGGTCCGGTGTGCGCGAGGGCGGTTCCGGGAGCGGATGGGCCAGGACCGGCGGCGCTGGTTGTGTCATGCGTTTCAGGATCGGGCGCGGGCGGGCCTCCCAACCATCCGGCAGGTGACCGGAGTTGCCCCCGCCGACCGGCGGGGCACCACCGCCGGCGGGAGGCGTGAGGAAGCACTCGCGGAACCAGCGGGCGGATCCCGGCGTCGTAGCGATCCGGCAGTGATCGGGCGGGGAGCGGTGCACACATGATCCGGGTTCTGGTGGTCGACGACGAGGCCATGGTCCGTACGGGCTTCCGGCACATCCTCGATGCCGCGGACGACATCGAGGTGGTGGCGGCCGTGTCCGGCGGCGCGGCGGTCCGTACCGTGCGGGAGACGCGTCCGGACGTCGTGCTGCTCGACATCCGGATGCCGGACGTCGACGGGCTCACCGTGCTGGCCGAGCTGCGCCGGCTGCCGGAGCCGCCGGTGGTCGCCATGCTCACGACCTTCGACATGGACCAGTACGTGGCGGCGGCCCTGCGATCCGGCGCGTCCGGCTTTCTGCTGAAGGACACCGATCCCGAGCAACTGCCGTACCTGATACGTTCCTTGGCCGACGGCGGGGTCGTACTGTCGGCCAAGGTCACCCGCACCGTCGTCGGCGGCTATCTGGACGCCGACCCGCGCGGCCCGGCCGCCCTGGGCATCGGCCGGCTGACCGAGCGCGAGCGGACCGTGCTCGTCCTCGTCGCCGAAGGGCTGTCCAACACCGGGATCGCCGAGCGGATGCACCTCAGTTCCGCGACGGTCAAGGACCATGTGAGCGCAGTCCTGGCCAAGTTGGAGGTGGGCAGCCGGGTCCAGGCGGCGCTGCTCGCCGACCGCGCCGGCCTGCTCAAGGAATCGCCCCCGGCGCCGGGGGGCCGATGAATCCCCGCCGCCCAACGGCTCCCTGGCTCGACGCCGCTCTGCTCGCCGCCGCCCTGCTGGACGTCTGGGTCCACGTGGACCCCGGCGACCGCGCGGCCATGGCCTGCGCCCTGCTGGGCGCCTTCTCACTCGTGCTGCGTCACCGGCTGCCGCTGCTGACGTACCTGCTGGCACTGCCGGCCACGTTCGTCACGGACTCGGTGTTCGCCACCCTCGCCGCGTTGTACACCCTGGCCTCGCTCTCCCGCCGTCGCGTCCTGCTGGCCGGCTGCGCGGCGGTGTTCACGGTCGGCGACACCACGGCATGGTCGTGGCCGGTACCGGAGTTCGCCGACCCGACGGACGCCGCGACGCTCATCACGATCACCTACAGCCTGGCGACGGCGACGGCCCCCGTCTTCCTCGGACAGCTCGTCCAGGCCCGGCGCGAACTGGGACTGCGCCTCACCGAGATCACCGAAGCACGCGAGCACGAACGCCGGTTGCTCGCCCAGAACGTGCTGGCCAAGGAACGCGCCCAACTGGCCCGGGAGATGCACGACGTCGTCTCCCACCAGGTCAGCCTGATCGCCGTACGGGCAGGGGCGCTCCAGGTGGGCAACCGGGACCCGAAGACGAAGGAGGCCGCGGCCGACATCCGGCGACTCGCCGTGCAGACGCTGGACGAACTGCGCCACATGGTCGGCGTACTGCGCGCCGCGGGCAGTCGCCCCACCGAACTGACTCCCCAGCCGTTGCTCGCCGACCTGCCCCAACTGGTCGACGGCAGCGGCATCGAGGCCGAACTACGGGCCGAACTGCCGCAGGACCTCCCGCCCGCGGTGCAACGCGCCGTCTACCGCACCGTCCAGGAAGCGCTGACCAACATACGCAAGCACGCGCCCGGTTCAAGGGCCGCGATCCGTATCGGACAGCAGGACGGGACCGTGCACGTCGTGGTCGTCAACTCCGCCCCGCAACGCCCCGCGCTCCCCCTCCCCGGTTCCCACCACGGTCTGGTCGGCCTGCGCCAGCGCGCCGAACTGCTCGGCGGCAGCGTCAGCGCGGGCCCCACGGCCGACGGCGGCTACGAACTGCGGCTGGAGTTCCCGGCACAGGACGCGTCCTGAGGCGGCTGATCGGCCGGGCTTCGGAGGCCGCGACCCGCTCGGCGATGTGCCGCCGGTGATTCGGGCGCCGGGTGACCTCCTCCGGGCCGTGTACCGGTTCCGGCTTCGTACCGGTGTTCCGGGGCGGGATGTACCCGTCGGGTCCTGGCAGTCGTGGCACCGCCGGAACACGGCCTCGCAGGTGAAACCGGAGAGCCTCCGGAGCTCTGCGGTGTCCAGGGAACGGGCGGCCTGCGCCCCGGAGTCGAGGTCCGGGCAGCACCCGGTGGACTGGCTGCCGACCTCGCTCACGGTCCACCGGCCCGGCGTGTCGGTCAGCCAGTGCTCCATTTCTGGTTGTCCCCGCCGGTACAGCTCCAGAGTTGCAGCTCCGCGCCGTTGGCGGTCCCCGCGTCGGTGACGTCGACGCACTTGTCGGCCTGGATGTTGACCAGGTCGTGCGCCGCGGTGAGCCGGAACCGCTGGGCCCCGGTGCCGTTGCAGGTGACGAGCTTGATCCACGCGCCGTCCGTCCGCGAACCGCCGTCGACGTCCATGCACTTGCCCAGGGCGCGGACCGTTCCGTCCGGCCCGAACCGCCACTGCTGCCGGGCGGCGCCCGTGCAGTCCCAGATCTGCAGGCGGGTGTTGTCCACCGGCTCACCTCCGGTCACGTCGACACAGCGGCCGGAGCCGTGCCCCCGGACCAGTACGCCATTGGCAGCGGCGGCGGAACCGGCGGTCGGCGAGGAACTCCCGGACGGTGCGCCGCCGTTCTTGGCGTCACCCTTCGTGGTGGCCGTGGCACCACCGGAGTTCTTCCCCGCTGCCGGTGATCCGGCCTTCGGGGCCGGCTGCCGGGTGGAGTCGGCTTCGAGCGCGGAGGATTCACCCGACGGCGAGGCGGAGTCGGACGAGTCGGTCACGCCCTCGTTCTGTCCACTGCCCCGGACGCTGTCCGATCCGGTGCCGGCCGCCGAACGTCCCCCGCCGTCGTCGCCGTCCATGAGGAACAGGGAGCCGGTCAGCAGGACGGCGGCGGTGGCGGCGACGGCCAGCAGCATCCTGCGGCGCCGTCCCGGGCCAAGCGCGGACCGGCTCGGGGCGGGCGTGACGTCGACTCGACCGTCGTTCGCGTCCCGGGCGAAAGCGCGGGTGCGCCTCCCTGATGACTCGGCGTCCGGCGCGCGCTCGGTGAATGCCGCGAACTCGGCCGCCGCCGCGGACATGGGCGGCGGGGCCACGGACCCGGGATCGGAGGCGGGTCCCAGCGCGGCAGCGGCCTCGGCGATCGCCGACGGTCCCCTCGACCGGCGCGGCAGGGGCAGCGGCGCGGTGTCGGGGCGGTCGGTCGAGGCAGCCGTGGCGGCCTCCGCCGTCGGTTCCTCGGAGGAGGCCGTCATGTCGTCCTTCCGGTACTCGGGTCGGGGATTCCTGCGCGGCCGATACGACGTCGAGGTGTCGAAGACGTCGTGGTCGTCCGTGGTCGCCTGCGCTGGTCCGCGATGGCCTTGAGCGGGCGCCGGCGATCGCCGTCCTCGCGCTCGATGGCGATTCTGTCGTGCTCACGACCGCCTGCGCAAAGGGCGACACGCGATGTCCTTCCCGGGGGCTTGGCGCGCAGGAACTCAGCGTCTGCGTGACCGGGTCGGCGGAAGGTCGCCACCTGGCAGCTCATCGCATCTGCGGGACGGTCAGAGGGAGTTGACCGGCCGGTCAGGCATCCGGCAGGACGCGAAGTCGGCGCGCGGCAGCACGGATCCGGCAACCGTACGAGCCGTCGACTCAGCGGCGGCGCGTGGTCCGCAGCCAGTTGGAGTCCTTGAACGCGATCACCCCGCGCCGGCCGGCCTCGCCGCCGCTCCTCTGCTCCATCGGTTCGAAGAAGGTCGGCTCCTTCGTCGTCACTGCGAAGGACACCCAAGTCCAGTCCGTGATCGAGGACTTGGAGACCGCCGGGTCTCCGAGTCGGCCCGGCTGATTCGCCGCGAGCGTCTCCCACAGAATCCAGGCTCCCGCTCACCGGACGTGTCGAGCACGGGCGCGGTGCCGGTCGAGCCGAGTGCCGAGTGACGAGTCGGCGGTCATCGAGCCGTTGGTGACCAGCACCAGGTCTCCGGCACCGGGCGCGGTCTCCTCCTGCGGCCCTGCCGCGTCCGGGGCCGGCGAACGCCTCGGTGACGGTGACGAGCCGGGACGCGGGCCACCTGGTGTGCATCTGACGGGCCTCCGAGTACGGCACCCGGGGGTCGCCGGTGGCGTTGACCATGAGGGCGGGGATGTTGTTGTGGACGGTGGTGATCGGCTGCTCCTCGGGCCGCGGCCAGAAGGAGCACGGGGTGACGTTGTTGAGGAGCGGGCCGAACAGCGGGTGTTGGGCCCGGGTCCGTTCGATCGCACGCCAGTGGACCTCGGTGTCGCGCGGTCCTGGTGTGTCGGCGCACAGGTACGCGGTCTGGGTGCTGCCGTACGCGGAGCCGTCGCCGGTCAGCGTCGCCGCCAGGAAGGCGGTGAGGAACGCGTCCGGTTCGGCGTGCCCTGTGTCGGCGGCCTGCTCGAGTGTGCGGAAGACACCGCGACAAGCGCGTCCCCTTCCTCGGTGTCGTCACCCAGGACCGCGTAGTGGAACAGCGGCGCCACGTGCCGGTCCACCCGGTACGGGCCGACGGCCAACGGCCGCCTGACGGCCGCGGATTGGATGCCGTCGAGGGTGGCGAGCACGGCGTCGGCGGTGGAACCCAGCCGGTAGGTACGGTCGTGGGCCGCCGCCCAGCCCGCCCAGTGGCGCAGGGCGTCCTCGTTGACCTGCTCCGTGCCGTACTCCGCCCAGGGGGCGAGACGGCTCGGATCGTGCACGCCGTCGAGGACGACACGGTCGGTGCGGCCGGGGAACATCGCTGTGTAGACCTCGGCCAGATAAGTGCCGTACGAAACACCGTAGAAGGAGATCCGGCGCTCGCCGAGGGCGGCGCGGACGGCCTCCATGTCGCGGGCCGCGTCGCGCGTGGAGACGTAGGGCAGAAGGGCTGCGGCGCGGTCGCGGCACTGCTCGGCGAGACCGCGCTCGAAGGCCCGCATACGCTCGAAACCCGCCCGGTCCGATCCCGCCGAGCGGAAGTAGGTCTCGGTCCGCCAGCCGCAGTCCAGTGGCACGTTGCGACCGGTGAAGCGCGGGTCCACGCCGACGATGTCGTAGTGGCGGGCCGTCTCCCCCATCGCCGCGCCGACCGCCGTCAGGGACTCGATCGCGGGATCCGCCGGTCCGCCCATGTTGTAGAGGAGCGTGCCGATGCGGTGCGCGGGGTCGGCTGCCCGCAGGCGGGCCACCGCGATGCCGATCGTCCGGCCGCCGGGGGCCGCGTAGTCCAACGGAACCGTCAGGTCGGCACATTGGGCGCCGGCCCTGTCGAGAGCCTTGCCGGTGTCGTCGTCGGGACCTCGGGCACAGGTCTTCCAGGCGAGGTGCCGGTGGTGCGGAGACGGGTCGGTGGGTGTGGTCGGGGTCTGTGTGACAGCGACCGCGGTCGTCGGGAGGGCGGCCATGCCCAGCAGAGCGGCTGCCGTCACCCTCCCGACTCCCACACGGAATGTGATCGTAATATCACTCAGTGTAGGCATCGCGGGTGGGGCCCGTATTCCGATTTTCGGGGCGTCACCGCTCAGTCCCCGACCCGTACCAGCCCGCTCTCGTAGGCGAAGATCACCGCGTGGATACGGTCCCGGAGGCCGAGTTTGGTCAGGATCCGGCCGAGGTGGGTCTTGACGGTCGTCTCCCCGACGAAGAGGCGGTCCGCGATCTCGCCGTTGGCAAGTCCGCGGGCGACCAGGGCGAGGACTTCCCGTTCCCGCTCGGTGAGAGCCGCCAGGCGGCCGCGCTGGGCGGGCGCGGACGCGGGGGCGTGCAGGACGAAGCGTTCGACCAGGCGCCGGGTGAGCGAGGGCGCCACCATGGTCTCGCCCCTCAGCACCGCGCGGACGGTCACCAGGATCTCCTCTGCGGGGGCGTCCTTGACGAGGAAGCCGTTCGCGCCGGCACGCAGGGCCGCGTACGCGTACTCGTCGAGGTCGAAGGTGGTGACGAGGAGGATGCGCGGCCCATCCGGCTGCGCGCAGAGGATTTCGGTCGCGGCGAGCCCGTCCAGACCGGGCATGCGTACGTCCATCAGGACGAGGTCCGGCTCCAGGGCGGCCACGCCCGCGATCGCCGCGTCGCCGTCGGCGGCCTCGCCCACCACGGTGAGATCCGGCTGGCTGTCGACGACCATCCGCAGCCCCATCCGGATCAGTTCCTGATCGTCGCAGATCAGCACCCGGGACGATGACGAGGATGACGACGACGCGGTGCGATTCGGGGTCGGATCGAGGTCGGTCATGGCGTCGCCGCAGTGGGCCGGGTCTCGGGCTCGACAGGACGCAGGGTTGCTACGACGCGGTAGCCGCCGTCGGACGTGGGGCCGGCGTCGACGCGTCCGCCGTACAGGGCGGTGCGCTCGCGCATGCCGGTGAGTCCGCGACCGGACGGGAGCGGCGGGGCGGGACGCCCGGCCGACACTCCGGCCGAGTTCTCCACCCTGACGCGGACCAGCCGCCCGGGCCCCTGGCTACCGGTGTCGACCCGTACGTGGACCGTGGCGTCCGGCGAGGCGTGCTTGACGACGTTGGTGAGCGCTTCCTGGACGATGCGGTACGTCTGCGCGGTGAGATCCGCCGGAAGGCCGTCCCGTTCTCCGCGAAGGTCCAACTGGGCCTGCCTGCCGCCCGAGTTGAGGCGTGCGACCAGCCGCCGCAGATCGGCCGAGAGGTGTTCGCCGGCCTCATCGGGGCCGGATCCGGAGCTGTCGGCCGGGGCGTCCACGTCGGGGGTGCGCAGTACTTCCAGCAGTCGGCGCAGTTCGCCCAGGGCCTCGCGGCCGGTCGCGCTGATGACGTCGAGGGTGCGATCGACGACGGCCGGGTCGAGCTGCCGCATCAGCCTGCCGCCCTCGGCGTTCAGCACCATCACGCTCACGCTGTGCGCGAGGACGTCGTGGATCTCGCGGGCGATGCGTGCCCGCTCCTCGGCGACGGCGACCCTGGCCAGGGCGAGGCGTTCGGACTCGGCGAGCTCGGCCCGCCGTTCGAACTCGGCGACGTAGGCGCGCCGGGCCCGGACGTACTCGCCGAACACCCAGGCCCCGGCCAGCAGCAGCCCCACCGCGAGCGGAGTGAGCCAGGCTCCCCGGGCACCCGGGCCGCCGTAGTCCCGCTGCCACGCGGGGATCCACAGCACAAGGCAGCCGGCGGTGCAGACCACCGTCGCCGCGGCGGCGCGGCGCAGGCCACGCACGGTGAGGGTGGCCAGGACCGCTGCCAGGGCGACGGCGCCGCGCCCCGGCTCCTGTCCCCACACCTGTCCGAGGAACTGTGCCCAGAACGCGGCCGTCACCAGGGCCGCGACGAGCACCGGCCGGCGGCGGCGCCACAACAGGGGCAGCACCAGGGCGATGTACACGACCACCTGCACCCAGACCGGCCGCCAGCCCGGTTCCGGTCGGATCACCGGCGGCACCGCCACCAGTACGACCAGCAGCGCGTCCGTCAGCCACGGGTGGCTCCGCCGCAGGCGGGACAGGGTCTCGATCAGCTGAAGCACCACTTCACGCTACGGCCCGGGCCGCTCCCCCACATCGTCCCGGCGGGCGTCATGGGGTCCTCCCACGGTCGTACACGCACCGGCCGGGGACACGACGTACGGCGACCCGGGGCGCTTCCACCATGACCGCCATGTCGATCACCACCGAATTCCTCAGGCGGCCCCTCATGACCGGTGCCGTGGCGGCCAGTTCACGACGGCTGGCGTACGCGATGACCGAGGGCATCGGCCTGGAGGGAGCCCGGCTCGTGGTCGAACTCGGCCCGGGAACCGGGGTGTTCACCGATGCGATCCTCGCCCGGCTCGCGCCCACCGCACGACTCGTCGCGATCGAGCTCAACCCGGTGCTCGCAGCACGGCTGTCGGCCACCAGGCGCGACACACGCCTGACCGTGGTGCGAGGCTCGGCAGCCGAACTGGCGGCCGTGGCGGGCGAACCGGCCGATGCGGTGGTCTCCGGGCTGCCGTGGACGGTCATGCCCCGGGAGCAACGCGGGCGCATCCTGGACGCCGTGGCCGAAGTCCTCAGGCCCGGAGGCCGGTTCACCACCTTCGCCTATCTGCACGCGTCCTGGACCCCACCCGCCCGCCACTTCACCGCCGAACTGGCCCGCCGTTTCGGTGAGTCGGAACGGTCGACCGTGGTGTGGCCGAACCTCCCACCCGCGTTCGTGCACCGGGCCACCCAGAGGCCATGACCGGCCCGGACACGGCCGCTCACCGGTCCGTCTCCGTGATGGCGGTCAGGGTGCGGTCCAGCCCGTCGGGAACACCTCGGGCAGCTTGCTCACCGCGCAGCGCCCGGGGCCGGGGGTGACACCGACACCCGGTCCGGCGAGAACATGACCTGCGTCGCCGAAGGCGTCGCTCAGTTCAGGTCCCGTTGGCCGGTCCGAAAGCTCGCCATGATCTCCTGGCGTTCCGCACAGGCTGTCTCGCGGGAGGACTGACGCATGGAGTTGCGCAGCGTCGAGGAGCTGATGGACCTGCTGTACGCCTGCCGGGGCGCCTGGGACACCCCGGACCGGAGCGGCGATCCGGTAGATCTGCACGACCACGCACTGCAGACGGCCGCGCTGCTGCGCCGAAGTCGCCCCGCCGACAAGGAACTCCAGGTCGCCGGACTGGTCCACGACATCGGGCATCTCCTGCAACCCGCGGACGACGCCGGACACGCCGACCACGCGGCGGACGCCGTCCACGCCCTGCTCGGCGCACGCGTCGCCCGGCTGGTCCGGCTGCACGTGCCCGCGAAGCGCTGTCCGGCCACCGCCGCACCCGACCACGACCTGTCCGCGCAGAGCATGCTGACGCTGCGGGCCCAGGGCGGCCCGATGTCCCGCGCCGAGGCCGCCGCCTTCGAGCGCGATTCACTCGCCGACGACGCGATCACCCTCCGCCAGGCCGATGACGCGGCCAAGGTCGTCGGCCTCGACGCCGGGGTCCTGGAGGACTGGCGCACGGTCCTGGGCATAGTGGCCGCCCGGAACTCTCGACTGCCCAACTTCCGTCTGGGGGCTGTCGACTGACGGTCCGTCATGAGACGGTACGGCGATGATGTCGTCGTCGTACGGTCTGCGGGGCCGGGCCGTCCTGGTCACCGGGGGCACGCGCGGGATCGGGCGCGCGGTCGCCGAGGCGTTCGCCGGGGCCGGGGCGCTGGTCTGCGTGAGCGCGCGGGACGCCGGTGAAGTGGCGCGCGTCGCGGAGGAGTTGGGCGGGGTCGGACTGGCTGGCGACGTCGGCGACCGCGAACACCCGCAGGAGTTGGCCGAGTTCGCGCTGCGCGCCTTCGGGCGGATCGACGTGGTCGTCAACAACGCGGCGACGAACCAGCCGTACGGCCCGCTGATGGAAGCCGATCCGGATGCCTGGCGGACGGCGTTCACCGTGAACGTCGAGGCACCGCTGCGCTTGACGCAGTGCGCGTGGCGGGCGTGGATGCGGGAGCACGGCGGCTCGGTGGTGAACGTGTGCACCGAGGGTGCCGGGCATGTCGGACCGAACGTGGGGGCCTACTCGACCAGCAAGGCGGCGCTGCTGCACCTCACGCAGCAGCTCGCGGGGGAACTCGCGCCCGGGGTGCGGGTCAACTCCGTCTCCCCCGGACTCGTACGCACCGAGATGGCGCGCTTCGTCTGGGAGCCGGGTGAGGCGGAGGTCGCCGCGGGGCTGCCGCTCGGCCGGATCGGGGAACCGGCCGACATCGCACGGGCCGTGCTGTGGCTGGCCTCCGACCAGGCCGAGTGGATCACCGGGGCGGATCTGCTGGTGGACGGCGGGACACGGGTGCGGGCGGCGTACGCGTCGGGCGGGTACGCCGTCCACGAGCGGCTGAGGTCGGCGGTGCCGCCCCGGCCGTAGCGGCTCCCCTCGTGGGGATCACGGGAACAGCGCGATCCCCACGAGGATCAGCAGGACGATCCCGGCGACGAGTGCGACCGTGGCCCAGGTCCCGCGATGCTTCACCGCGGCCGTGGGCCCGCCTCCGCGCGGGCGGTCCTCCGGCAGTACGGGGTGTGCCGGGCGGTCGCTCGCGTAGAACTCCTCGTCGGTCGGGTAGTGGTTGCGGGGGTCCTTGAAGGCCCTCGGATCGATGCCGTGTGTACTGGCCATGGGAACTCCTCGCGCGGTGCTCACCAGGGCCGGGACCCGGCGGACCCCGGGCTCGCGCCGGGGTGGCGGGTTACCACTTGCCGGGCGCGTAGTCCTTCAGGAAGACGCCGTACAGGTCCTCACCCTGCTCGCCGCGCACAATCGGATCGTAAACCCGGGCGGCGCCGTCGACCAGGTCGAGCGGGGCGTGGAAGCCCTCCTCGGCGAGGCGGAGCTTGTCGTAGTGGGGGCGTTCGTCGGTGATCCAGCCGGTGTCGACCGAGGTCATGAGGATGCCGTCGGTCTGGAACATCTCCTGGCCGCTGGTGCGGGTCACCATGTTCATGGCGGCCTTGGCGGCGTTGGTGTTCGGGTGCCCGGCGCCCTTGTAGCCGCGGCCGAAGACGCCCTCCATCGCGGAGACGTTGACGATGTACGCGCGTCCGCTGGTCGCGCCCTTCGCGGCGGCGGCCATGGCCGGGCGCAGCTTGCTGATGAGGATGAACGGCGCGGTGTAGTTGCAGAGCTGGGTCTCAAGCAGCTCCACCGGGGAGATCTGCTCGATGGTCTGCACCCAGGTGTTGGTGTCGACCACGTCGGGGACCAGGCCGCCGGCGTCGATGGCGGTGCCGTCGAGATGCCGGGCGACGCTGGCGTTGCCCGCGACCAGGGCGAGATCGGCGACCTGCTGGGCGTCGAGGCCGGAGATCCCGACGGGCAGTGCGGCCAGTCCGTCGACCGCGCCGGAGCCGAACGCGCCGATGACGTGGTGGGCGGGCAGCTCGCCGGCGGGCAGCGCTGCGCTCTCGCCGTCGACGAGCGCGGCGTAGGCGGAGGGCAGGCGGCGTACGGTCTGGGTCGCGTTGTTGATGAGGATGTCGAGCGGGCCCGCCTCGGCGACCTGGTCGGCGAGGGCGACGGCCTGGGCCGGGTCGCGCAGGTCGATGCCGACGACCTCCAGGCGGTGCAGCCAGTCCGCGGAGTCGTCCATGGCCTTGAAGCGGCGGATGGCGTCCTTGGGGAAGCGCGTGGTGATCGTGGTGTGGGCGCCGTCGCGCAGCAGCCTCAGCGCGATGTACATGCCGATCTTGGCGCGGCCTCCGGTGAGCAGCGCGCGCTTGCCGGTGAGGTCGGCGTGGACGTCGCGCTTCTCGCGGTTCATACGGGCGCAGTCGGGACAGAGCTGGTGGTAGAAGTAGTCGACTTCCACGTACCGGGTCTTGCAGGTGTAGCAGGAGCGCGGGCGCTGCAGTATCCCGGCGATCCGGCCCTCCTCCGTCACCGACGACGGAAGCAGTCCCTCGGTCTCGTCGTCGATGCGCTGGGCGGAGCCGGTCGCGGTGGACTCGGTGACGGCCTTGTCGTGCGCGGTCTTCGCGGCCCGGCGCTCCTGGCGGCGGCGTTGCTTGACGCTGCGGTAGATGCCGGCGGTGGCCCGGCGCACGGTGATCGCGTCGGGGTGGTCGACGTCGATCTTCTCCAGCTCGTCGAGCACGCTGAGGCAGACGGCCAGCCGCTCGGGGTCGATGCCGGGCCCGTACACGACCTCGTCCGGGGTCGTGGAGCCGTTCTCTGTCACCGTCATCGCGCTGCCGTTTCCTTGGGTCGTCCGCGGCGGCGCTCAGAGCGCACCGGCCGTCGAACAGGGAATTTTACGGAGCGCCGGGCCGCAGCACCAAACCCGTGCCACGTCACGACCCGCAGGCGGTGATGAGTGTCTCCAGCTCCTCGGTCAGCGCACGGGCGAACACATCGAGATCCGGTACGGCCGCCGCGTCCGCGACGAGGCCGTAGTGGACGTGTCCCCGGAAGGTGGAGACGGCGACCGCGAGGGACTGGCCGCCGGCCAGCGGGGCGTACGGGAAGACCGCGGTGACCGGGTTGCCACCGAGCTTCAGACCGATGCTGGGCAGCGGGACGCTGGTGACGAGGATGTCGAACCAGAGCCGGGCGGCCTGCGCGGCGAAGGGTCCGCCGAGCCGGTGGCCGAGTGCCGGTACGTGGTCGGCCAGCAGGGCGACGGCGCCCGCGCCCCGGTTGGGGCCCGCGTCCTTGTTGCGGTCCATGTCCGCGCGCACCGAGTCGAGCCGCCCGAGCGGATCGGGGTCGTCGACGGGCAGCCGTATCAGATACCCGGAGAGCCGGTTGCCCTGCGGCTGCGCACTGCGCGGGCGGCGTTTGGAGACAGGGATCAGGGCGCGGGGCGCGACACCCTCGCTGCCGTCGCCGCGTTCGTCGAGCCAGCGGCGCAGGGCGCCCGCGACGACGGCGATGAGCACGTCGTTGACGGTGCCGCCGACGGTCTTGCGGATCCGGTGCACGTCGTCGAGGTCGACGACGACTCCGGCGGTACGGCGGGTGCCCGACGGCACGGAGGCCAGTGCCGCCGACGAGCGGACGTCGAGGGTCGAGCGGGCGACGGACGCCCCGATGTCGAGGGCCCGGCCGACGTCGGACAACGCGTCCCGCAGCAGCCCGGGCAGCTTGCGCACGTCGGGCAGGAGGCCGCGCGCGGGCTCCTCCGGGCGGGGCCGCCGCTCGGGCATGTCCATCGGGTCGAGGATGGCGGCGGCGAGGGTCAGCGCGCGCAGTCCGTCGGCCAGGGCGTGGTGGAACTTGAACAGTACGGCGAAGGAGACACCGTCCTCGCCGGGCAGCACATGCGCCTCCCACGGGGGCCGGACGCGCTCCAGCGGGCGTTCCATCAGTCGGCCCGCGACCTCCTGGAAGTCGGCGGTCGGTGCGTGCAGCCGTACGTGGTGCAGCGGGTCGAAGTCGGGGTCCTCCTCGCGGGCGGCGCTCCCGAAGGACAGGGACAGCGGCTGCCATATGTCCCGGATGCGCATCCGCAGTCCGGGGACGGCGGCTGCGCGGGCGGCGAGGAGGTCGGCGGCGTGGGCTCCCGCGGTGGGCGAGTGCGCCGAGAAGACGCCGAGTGCGCCCAGGTGCATCGGGTTCCGGTCGGACTCGATGTTCCAGAACGCCAGGTCGAGTGGAGCGAGCAGGTCGGAAGTCAAAGGCTTGCCTCGCGTCGACTAGGGGTGAGCAAGCAGTGAAGCGCCGACAAGCGATTACGGTCAAGTACAATCAAGCTACGCACAGTTAACAGCAGGTAACGACTCGCCCCAGTCCCACCCCTCTGGGAGGGGTGGGACTCCAGTGGCGCTTGTGATCACTTCAGTGCCGGTGGTCCCGCCTGGGGTGACGTACCCCACTCCGACGGGTGCGGGCCGACCGTGAAGTCCAGCGACCGTACGGACCTCAGCAGGCCGGTCGTCAGATAGGTGCGGTCGTACGACGTCCCGTCCGTCCGCGCCGCCTGGATGTAGCGGTCGGTGCCCGAGGTGCCGGGCGCCTTGATGGTCAGGGCGCCGTGCGGGTAGTAGCGGCGGTCCAGGGTCAGGTCGACCCGCTCGAAGACGGGTGTGGACAGGCCCCAGGTGTCGTAGCCGGGCTGCACCGGGAAGATCCCGATCGACGACAGCACGTTCCAGGCGGACATCGTGCCGAGGTCGTCGTTGCCGGTCATGCCGGTCGGGCCGTCCGTGAACAGGGTCAGCGCGGCATGGACGACATCGGTCGTCTTCCACGGCTGTCCGGTCGACAGATAGGTGTACGGGGCGATCAGGTCGGGCTCGTTCTGCGGGTTGTACTTGTCCGCGTTGTAGTAGTCGTACGGCCCGTTGACCCACACCTCTCGGGCCGTCTTCGCCGGGTCGGCCAGCAACTGGTCGTAGGCGAAGAAGGAGTCGAGCCGGGCGTTGGCCGCCCGCTGCCCGCCGATGAGGTCGACCATGCCGGGCAGGTCCTGCGGCACGAGCCACTGGTACTGCCATGACGTGCCCTCGTGGAAGCCCTCGCTCTGCGCCGGATCGGCCGGCCCGACGAAGGCACCGGAGGTGTCGCGGGCACGGAAGAAGCCGGTCGACGGATCGAAGATGTTCCGGTAGCTCTGGGCGCGGGCGGCATAGCGCGCGGCGTCGCCGTCGTGCCCGAGGTCGCGGGCCATCTGCGCGAGCATCGCGTCCGAGAGGGCGTACTCCAGGGTGGCCGAGGCCCCGTGGTCGTAGTCCGAGTCACCGGGCTTCGCGTGCGGGCGGTCCTTGATGTACGGCGCGAAGCCGTTCGCGATGTACTCCTTGTTCGCCTCCCGGCCCACAGCCGCCGAGTCGGTGGGCGGCACGCCGTCGGCGTTCTGCTTCAACGCCCGGTAGGCACGCTCGTCGTAGCCCTTGAGCAGCCCTTGTTGATAGGCGTTCGTCAGGAACGGTGTGACCGGGTCGCCGGTCATGATGTTCGTCTCGACCGTGCCGTAGCCCCACTTGGGCAGCCAGCCGCTCTCCTCGTCGATCTTGATCACCGAGATCGCCATGTCGCGGGCCTCGCGCGGCGCGAGGAGGGCGAGGAGCTGGGACTGGGTGCGGTAGGTGTCCCAGAGAGACCAGTTCTGGTAGTAGGTGAAGCCCTTCGCGCGGTGGATCCGCTGGTCCCAGCCGGTGTACCGGCCGTCGGCGTCGCTGCCGATGTTGGGCGCGAGGAAGGACCGGTACAGGGACGAGTAGAAGGTCCGGCGCAGACTGTCGGAGCCGCCCTGGGCGCGGACGTCGTCGAGCCGGTCCTCCCAGGCCCGTTGGGCCCGGTGGCGTACCGCGTCGAAGGAACTCCCGCCCTCCGCACGGAGGTTGACGGCCGCACCGTGCGCATCGACGTACGAGAGGGCGGTGGTCGCCTCGACGGTCCGGTCCTTGGTCGTGTCGAAGCGGACGTACGCGCCACCGCTCCCGCTCCTCGAACCGGCCGTCACCGTCGAGCCGTTCCAGGTGCCGTAGGTGGTGAAGGGCCGATCGAAGTGGGTGATCGTGTAGACGGTGTAGGGCTTGGTGTCCTGACAGAAGCCGCGGCCGGTGATGGTGGTGCGCACGGTCCTGCTGTCGAGGACCTCCACCTTCGAGGAGACGCCGCTGTGCAGCGACTGGGCCGCGTTCAGCAGAACGTTGGCCTTGCCGGTGGCCGGGAAGGTGTAGCGCTGGACACCCGTGCGTGCCGTCACCGTCAGTTCGGCCTCGATGCCTGTTTTCAGGCCGACTTGGTAGTAGCCGGGGCTCGCGTGCTCGTCGTCGTGGCTGAACTCGGCCGCGTACTGGGCGTAGTCCGTCTGTGTCACCTCGCCGGTCGTGGGCAGTACGGGCAGGTCGCCGCCGAGGCCGCAGCCGACGCCGGAGAGGTGCACGAGGGAGAAGCCGCGGATGTGGTTCTGGGAGTAGTCGTAGCCGGTGTTGTGGCCGGTGTCCGGCGAGAACTGCACCATGCCGAAGGGCACGGCGGCGCCGGGATAGGTGTTGCCGTCGTTCTCGGTGCCGATGAACGGGTTGACCAGGTCGGTGAGTCGACCACCGGCCGAGGCCTGGGCGGCGGTGGCGGGGGCGGCGAACAGCGCGGACACTGCCACCGCCCCCGCCATGCACAACCGCAGGCGTCGGGTCCAACTCATACGTCCTCCAAGGGAGTTCAGGTGGTGGGGCACCCTGCGGGCGTCGGCTGCGAGGCGTCGCGGATCAGTGCCTGCTGAGCGGCCTTCACCCGTTGCGCGTCGGGCTTGAGCACCCGCCGGTCGTATGTCATCAGGCCGTTCAACTCGCCCTCGACGTCGGATATCTGGGTGTAGACCGCGCCGTTGCTTCCCCGACAGGTCAGGGCGTGCACCTCGGCGAGCTTGGCGAGGTAGTCGTCGGTGTAGGCCGTCGGATCGACGTCGACGTACGACTGCTGGACCGACCAGGCGTGGCCGGGCACCGCGAGCCCGAGGCCGCCGTACTCGCCGCTGACCAGGGCGCGTCGACCGTCCGGATGGGGTGGCAGGGCGGGGCTGGGATAGCCGTGCTCGTCGATGATGTCTCCGGTGCCGCCGTCGACCCCGAGGTTGATGCCGGACATGCTGTTGACGAGCCTCGTCGGGTCCCAGGCCTTCGCCTGGTCGGCGATGCGGGCCTCGTCGTACTGGCCCCACCCCTCGTTGAACGTCACCCACATGACGATCGACGGGCTGCTGATGTGCTGGTCGATCATCTGCTTCATCTCGCGCTCGTACTCGGCGCGGGCGGCCGGCGACGGGGTCACCCCGGCGGTCGTCGCGGGCATGTCCTGCCACACCATGAGGCCGAGCCGGTCCGCCCAGTAGAACCAGCGGTCGGGCTCGACCTTGATGTGCTTGCGCACCGCGTTGAAGCCCAACTCCTTGTGCACCTTGAGGTCATGGGCGAGTGCCTCGTCGGTCGGCGCGGTGTACAGGCCGTCCGGCCAGAAGCCCTGGTCGAGGGTGGCCATCATGAAGATCGGTTTGCCGTTGAGGACCGTGCGCGGAACGCCGTTCACCTTCTCGACGGCGATCGAGCGCATCCCGAAGTAGCTGCCGACCCGGTCCTTGCCGACGGTGACCTTCAGGTCGTAGAGGAACGGCTTGTCGGGTGACCAGAGTTGGGGGTTAGGGATGGTCAGGGTGAGCGGGTCGCCGGTGCGGCCGCGCGCGGTGGCTACCACGCGTTTTCCGTCGTACGCCGTCGCCGTGATCGGTACGCCGTCCCGAACTCCCTGTGCCTCGACGGCGAGTTGGCTCTTGGTGACGTCCGGGGTGAGCTTGAGGGAGTCGACGTGGTCGGGGGCGACCGGTTCCATCCAGACCGTCTGCCAGATGCCCGAGGTCGGGGTGTACCAGATGCCGCTCGGGTCGAGGCGCTGTTTGCCGAGGGGCGGGTTCTCGCCGTTCGCCGCGTCGGTCGGGTCGTAGACGCCGACGATCAGCTCCTGGGTGCGGCCGGGCCTGAGGGCGTCGGTGACGTCGGTGCTGAACTTGTCGTAGCCGCCCTGGTGTTCGGTGACCTTCGTGCCGTTGACGTAGACCTCGGCCCGCCAGTCGACGGCGCCGAAGTTGAGCAGCAGCCGTTTGCCCGAGCCGATCTTCCAGTCGGCGGGGACGGTGAAGGTGCGGCGGTACCACATCCGGTCCTCGTGCCGTTCCAGGCCCGAGAGTTGGGACTCGACGGGGTACGGGACGAGGATGTGCTCGGCGAGCGTCCGGCCGACGGGCGGGGACTCGCCCGCTGTGGCCGCCGCGAACTGCCAACTGCCGTTGAGGTTTCGCCAGTCGGTGCGGGTCAACTGGGGGCGCGGGTACTCGGGGAGCGCGTTGTGCGGGCCCACCTGGCCGGCCCACTGGGTGCGCAGTTCGTGGGTGGAGTGGTTCGGGCCGGTGCTCCAGAAGCCGTTGATAACGTTGCCATCGGACGTGGTGAGGCCGGCTCGGCCGTCGTAGCGGATGTCGGCGGTGCCGGGGGCGGTGCCCGTCTTGTTGCCCACGACGGGTTCGGTGAGCGGGACGATCAGGGTGCGCGGATCGGCCGGGTCCAACTCGGCTGCCCCCAGCGGCCACTTGGCGCCGCCGATCACCGCTTCGAGGTGGTCGCTGAGGTCGGCCGGGGGCGCGGCGAGGGGCTGGGCGAAGTCGAGTTCGAGGGTGCGGCCCGTGCTGGTGACCGTGGCGGCGAGGGCGCCGTCGTAGTCGTAGCCGTCGGGGAGACGGAAGGCCGACTGCGGGACGGGGACCTTGGTGCCGCCGGGTTCGGTCCAGCGGAGGTGGAGGTTGGATCCGCCGTAGTGCTCGAAGTACTCGACCTTGATGTCGTAGGCCGTGCCGGCGGTCAACTCGACGGGGGCGGCGGTCTGTTCGTGGTCCCAGTCGTCGACCCAGTGGTCGATGACGAGTTGTCCGCCGATCCAGAGGCGGAAGCCGTTGTCGCCGATGATCGAGAAGGTGTGGGGTCCGGACTTCGTCGGCACGATCTTTCCGGTCCAGCGGATGCTGACGTCGTCCGACTGGCCGGTGGTGAAGGCGAGTCGCGGTTCGAGGTTGTCGAAGTCGAGGTTCGGGTCGACGCCGGTGGCCTTGAGGTCGGCGAAGTCGAAGGCGCCGGGGGCGGACTGGGTGTAGTACTCGCCCTTCAGGCCGTGGATCTCCACGGGGTCCTCGGCGGTGGTCGCGCTCGCGGTGGGGACAGCCGCCAGGGCGGCGATGCCGAGTGCCAGCGCGAGCAGTAACGCGAGTCGGTCTCTGAGACGTCTGATGCGCACGGAACCTCCATAACAACGTTGTCATGGGCTGCAGTTGGCATGACAACACGGATTCCGCATTCCGTCCAGGGACATGACAAGCTTGCGTCAAGGCGCGGCAAAGCCCCGGTGCGGTCGGAACGCACCGGGGCCGATGTTCGGTGTCACGTGACCAGTTGACCCTTCCCCAGGGCGATGACGCCGCCCTTGGAGACCGTGTACAGGTCTGCGTCGCGCTCCGGGTTGACCCCGATCGTCGCGCCCGGCGGCACCTCGACGTTCTTGTCGAGGACGGCACCCCGGACCACCGCACCCCGCCCGATGTGGACGTTGTCGTGCAGGATCGAGCCCTGGACGACCGCTCCCGGATCGACCACCACGCCCGGGGAGAGCACCGAGCGCGTGACCTGGCCGCGGATGAGGCACCCGGAGCTGATGATCGACTCACTGGCCATGCCGCCGGCGTTGAAGCGGGCCGGGGAGAGCTGGCCGGAGTGGGTGTAGATGGGCCAGTTGCGGTTGTAGAGGTTGAAGGCGGGGCGCTCGGCGATGAGGTCCATGTGTGCGTCGTAGTAGGCGTCCAGGGTGCCGACGTCCCGCCAGTAGCCCTGGTCGCGGGTGGTCTCGCCGGGGACGTGGTTGGCGCTGAAGTCGTACAGCGCGGCCTCGCCCCGGTCGGTGAGGGCGGGCAGTATCGAGCCGCCCATGTCGTGCACCGAGCCGATGTCCTCGGCGTCCCGCTGGAGGGCCTCTATCAGGGTCTTGGTGGTGAAGATGTAGTTGCCCATCGAGGCGTAGACGCACTCCGGGTCGTCGACCAGGCCCGGCGGGTCGGCGGGCTTCTCCAGGAAGCGCTCGACCGTCTGGCCGTCCGAGCCCGGGGTGATCACGCCGAACTGCGAGGACTCCGCGCGCGGGACGCGAATGCCGGCCACGGTGACGCCCGCGCCGCTCTCGATGTGCTGGGCGAGCATCTGCCGGGGGTCCATGCGGTAGACGTGGTCGGCGCCGAAGACGGCGACGTACTCGGGGCGCTCGTCGTAGATCAGGTTCAGCGACTGGAGGATCGCGTCGGCGCTGCCGAGGTACCAGCGTGGCCCCAGGCGCTGCTGGGCAGGCACCGGGGTCACATAGTTGCCGAGCAGGCTGGACATCCGCCAGGTGGTGGTGATGTGGCGGTCCAGCGAGTGCGACTTGTACTGCGTGAGGACGCAGATGCGCAGGATGTCGGCGTTCACGAGATTGGACAGCACGAAGTCCACTAGGCGGTACGTCCCGCCGAAGGTGACAGCGGGTTTGGCCCGGTCGGCGGTCAAGGGCATCAGCCGCTTGCCCTCACCGCCCGCCAGCACGATCCCGAGCACCGAAGGTCCGCCACGACGCATGGCCGCTCCCCTCACCCTGGTTGACCCCAGCCTGCCCCTGAGCAGCGCACACTAAGCCTGTTTGAGGATCTCCTCGTAGAGCCGCGCGGTGCGCAGCGCCACGGCGTCCCAGCCGAACTCGCCCACCGCGCGCTTCCGCCCCGCCTCGCCCATGCGCTTGGCGGTCTCCGGGTCGGCGAGCACGGAGTCGAGGGCCGTCGCCAGGTTCTCCTCGAAGTTTTCCTCGATGGACACCAGCAGGCCGGTCTCGCCGTCCGCCACCACCTCGGGGATGCCCCCGACCCGGGAGGCGACCACCGCCGTACCGCAGGCCATCGCCTCCAGGTTGACGATCCCCAGGGGCTCGTACACCGAGGGACAGGCGAACACGGTGGCATGGGTGAGGAGCTGGATCACCTCCGGGCGGGGCAGCATCTGGGGGATCCAGTGCACGCCCTCGCGGACCCGGCTCAGCTCCTCGAAGAGCTCGCGGAACTCCCGGTCGATCTCCGGCGTGTCCGGCGCGCCCGCGCAGAGCACGACCTGCGCGGCCGGATCGAGACCGCGCACCGCGCGCAGCAGATGGGGCACGCCCTTCTGGCGGGTGATGCGGCCGACGAACAGGACGTAGGGGCGGTCGGGGTCGATGCCGAGCCGGGTGAGGACGTCGGTGCCGTGGTCGGGCCGGTAGAGCGTGGTGTCGATGCCGTTGTGGATGACCCGTACCGTCTCGGGGTCCAGCGACGGGTAGCAGGCGAGGATGTCCTCGCGCATGGCTCCCGATACGGCGACCACCGCGTCCGCGGCCTCGATCGCGGTGCGCTCGGCCCAGCTGGAGAGCGCGTATCCGCCGCCGAGCTGCTCGGCCTTCCAGGGGCGCAGCGGCTCCAGGGAGTGGGCGGTCATCACGTGCGGTACGCCGTGGAGGAGCTTGGCGAAGTGGCCGGCGAGGTTCGCGTACCAGGTGTGGGAGTGGACGAGTTCGCGGCCTTCGAGGGCGGCGGCCATGGAGAGGTCCACGGAGAAGGTGCGCAGGGCGTCGTTGGCGCCGTCCAGGGCCGACCAGGAGCGGTGGCGTACGACGCCCTCCGTGCGGCCCTCGCCCCAGCAGTGCACGTCCAGGTCGACCAGGGGCCTCAACTCCCGGGCCAGGAACTCCACATGGACGCCCGCGCCGCCGTACACATCCGGCGGGTACTCCCGGGTCAGCAGTCCCACTCGCACCCGTAACCCCTTGTTCTCGGCGGCTGATTGCACTCATGGTCACCCAGAAGCGGCTTTCGCGGAAGAGCCGGGCGGCTGTGTGAAGCAGCAGTCCCCGCAGATCCCGCCGCCGGGGACCCGGTAGTAGAGGCAGCAGCTGCGGCGCCGGAAGGCGGTTCCGGTGAGGGTTCCGGCGCCCGCCAGGAGGGGGTGGGCGAGGAGTTCCGCCGTGAGGCCACGCGCGCGCGTGGCCACTTCCGTACGCCCACGCGCGCGTGCCCAGCGGTCGAGTTCGCGGGCCGCGCCCGCCAGCGCGGAGGCCGCGTTGCCCCACAGCAGCCCGGCGGACATGCGGTGGTGGGCGACCAGGGCGGCGGTCAGCGGCTCCAGGTGGCCGTGGAGCACGACGTCCACGAGAGCGTCGACGGGCAGCGGGTGGACCTCGGCCAGCCACAGGTCGTCCGGGGCACCGCTGTCCGCGTCCCAGTGCAGCAGGCGTGCGTCGAGGTCCGGGATACGGCCGTAGAGGGCGGCGCAGCCGAGCGCCGCCGACCACAAGCGGGCCGCGAGCGCCTGTTGTGCCACCGAGGCGGCAATGCGCAGCTCAGGGGCACGGAGACGCTCCGCGACGACATGGACACGGAAAATAAGGGATTTTCCGTAAACATCCGACAGCGGGTTTTCGTAGGTCGTCGCGAGCGTCGGCAGCGGGCCGTTCGGCGCCGCGCCCGTGCGTAGTACGAAGAAGCTGCCGAGGGGTCGGAGCGCGGCGAGTTCGGGGTCCAGGTCCACGAACAGCAGTAGTACCAAGGCTTCTAGGGGTTCCCCCCAGGGGGTGTCCCCCTGATGTCACCCACCTTGGGGAGGACAAGGGGGGTTTCGTACTCCATCGGCAGTACTACCCAATCGGTGCTCAGGTACGACGACGGGAAGAACATCGAACGGCATCGTGTTCTGTATGAAAGCCGACCGTTCGCCGCGTGGTGCCAGAGGCGCCCGCCTGACGCAGAGGAGCTGCCGATGAGCGCCCTCGCGTTGTCCATCCTGCTGTCGCTCGTCTCCGCCGTGGCCTACGCGGGCGGAGCGATCGTGCAGGAGCGGGTCGCGGTGTCCTCTCCCGACCAGGAGTACGCCCCGCTGCGCCGCCCGAGCTGGTGGGCAGCGGTCGCGCTGAACGGCAGCGGCGGTCTGCTGCACGTGGTGGCGCTGGCCTACGGCCCGCTGAGCCTGGTGCAGCCGCTGGGCGCGCTGACGATTGTGTTCGCACTGCCGATGGCGGCTCTGTTCGTCGGCCGCAAGGCCGGTTCCACCGCCTGGCGCGGCGCGATCATGGCGACGATCGGTCTCGCCGGTCTGCTCTCCCTGGTCGGCGCGTCCGACAGCCACTCGCTGAGCACCGCCCAGCGGGTGTCCGTGGCGGTGTTCACCGGCGCGGTGGTCGCGACCCTGATGATCGCGGGCCGCGCGGCACACCGGCACCCGGCGGTCCGCAGCGTGCTGCTGGCGACCGCGTCCGGCATAGCGTTCGGCATGTCCTCGGTGTTCACGAAGACGGTGACGGTCGACTGGGACAACGGCGCGATATCGGCGACCGACATCCCGTTCCTGGCCGTGATCGCCGTATTCGCCGTGGCCGGTCTGATGCTCTCGCAGGCCTCCTACCGGGGCGCCGGCCTGGCGGCCCCGCTGGCGGTCCTGACGGTCGTGAACCCGGTGGTGGCGGCCGTCGTCGGCATCACGATGTTCGGCGAGACCTTCCGCTACGGCACTACGGGCACCCTGCTCGCCCTGAGCGCGGGAGTGGTCGCCGCCGGTGGCCTGATCCTGCTGACCACGGAGCGGCTGGAGAGCGAGCACGCACCGTCCCGCTCCGCCGACGGCAGCGCGGCGCCGAGCATCCCCGTCGCACCTTCGCCCATCGAGGAGTTGCTCGACGCCCTCCCTGGACAGCCCGTCGACGTGAGCGCGAACGTCGGCGTCACGGCCGGGGACATTCTCGTCCCGGCCCCGGCGGCGATCCCGGCCGGCGAGGGTTACGAGACCCTGGAACCGGCCGGCTCCGCTGAACCACCGAGCTACTTCGGCCCGTTCCACGCCGGGCTCTACGTGATGATGCCGGTCCACGACCGGCATCGCACCCGAGTCAAATCCTGACGCCACCGGCCCGCAGATAGGCGAGCGGGTCGATGTCGGTACCGAAGCCGGGCCCCGTCCGCACCTCGAAGTGCAGATGCGGGCCCGTGGTGTTACCGGTGGACCCCGACCGCCCGATGCGCTGCCCGGCGCCGACGGACTGACCGTCCCGCACCGAGATCGCGGACAGGTGCGCGTACTGCGAGTACCGCCCGTCGGCGTGCCGGATCACCACCTGGTAGCCGTAGGAGCCGCCCCAGCCCGCGGTGACCACCTGCCCGGCCTCGACGGCCTTCACCGAAGTGCCGGTGGGGACAAGGAAGTCGACGCCGGTGTGGTAGCCCTTCGACCAGGCTGAGCCCTCCGCGTGGTACGCCGTGCCGATGGGGGCGTCGACGGGAGCGACGAGGGAGCGGCTCGTCGACTTCCTGGTGGTGGTCTTCTTCTCCGCGGTGTCCGAAGAGGCCTTCTTCGTCGTGGACTTGGTGGCCGGCTTGGTCGTCGTACGGGCCTTCGTCCCGGCCTTGGCGTGCAGGCTCAGCCGCTGGCCCGGCAGGATCAGGTCCGGATCGTCGCCGACCGTCGTGCGGTTGGCGGCGTAGAGCTCGTGCCAGCCGCCGTCGACACGCTCGGTCTCGGCGATCCCGGAGAGGGTGTCGCCGCGCACGACCGTGTACATCTCGACGGTGCCCGCGCGGGACTGCGGTGTGGTCTGCGGCTGTACGTCCTTCACGGACCGTTTGACGGTCTGCGTCTTGGCGTCCTGGGCCTTGGTCTTCGCCGTGTCGGTGGTCTTCGTGCCGCCGACGTGGATGTCGGGGGTGCCGCCGCCCCGGGTGAGCCCGGCGCGCACCGAGCACACCGGCCAGGCGCCGGGGCCCTGGCCCTTGAGCACCTTCTCCGCCACTGCGATCTGCTGGTCCCGGGTGGCCAGATCCGCGCGGCTCGCGTACGCCGTGCCGCCGTACGCCTCCCAGGTGGACTGGGTGAACTGGAGCCCGCCGTAGTACCCGTTGCCGGTGTTGATGCTCCAGTCGCCGCTGGACTCGCAGGCGGCGACCTTGTTCCAGGTGCTCACATCGGCCGCCTGGGCACTGCCGGCACCGGCGCCGACGAGAGGGATCGCGATGCCCGCACCGCCCGCCGTGACCGTGAGGAGCGATGAACGGTTGATCCTGTTCGGCTGATACCGGCGGTGCCGGCCGCGTACGGCCATGGAGAATCCCCCTCGACATACGTCAGGAGGGCCAAAAGTAAGCGCCCCGAACAGGCCATGACAAGACGGCAACCGGCCGCCCTGCGGCACAAGTGGCGAGCGGGCCGCTCCGGTTGCGGTGAGCACGTGCGGCCGGGGTACCGGCAGGCCAGGATGGACCGTGCGGCAATACTGGCGAACACGACAGGTACCACCGATGTTCAGGACCTTCCTGATCTTTAGGCCTGATCTTTAGGCCTGATCTTCCTGATCTTTAGGAGCCAACCGAATGAGCACTTCAGCGCAGATCGGCGTCACGGGCCTCGCGGTCATGGGCCGCAACCTCGCCCGGAACTTCGCGCGCAACGGCTATACGGTCGCCGTGCACAACCGGACCGCGTCCCGCACCCACGCCCTGGTGGAGGAGTTCGGCGGCGAGGGCGACTTCATCGCGGCGGAGACGGCCAAGGACTTCGTGACCGCGCTGGAGCGACCGCGGCGCCTGGTCATCATGGTCAAGGCCGGTGAGCCGACGGACGCGGTGATCCAGGAGTTCGCCCCGCTCCTCGAACCCGGCGACATGATCATCGACGGCGGCAACGCGCACTTCGCGGACACCCGCCGCCGCGAGCGCGACCTGCGCGAACAGGGCATCCACTTCGTCGGCATGGGCGTATCCGGCGGCGAGGAGGGCGCACTGAACGGGCCGAGCATCATGCCCGGTGGCCCGAAGGAGTCGTACGACTCGCTCGGTCCGATGCTGGAGAAGATCTCCGCGAAGGCGGAGGACGGGGCGCCCTGTGTGACCCATGTGGGTCCCGACGGCGCCGGGCACTTCGTGAAGATGGTGCACAACGGCATCGAGTACGCCGACATGCAGCTGATCGGTGAGGCGTACCAGCTGCTGCGCGATGTCGCCGGGTACTCCCCCGCGCAGATCGCGGAGATCTTCCGCACCTGGAACACGGGCAGGCTGGACTCGTACCTGATCGAGATCACCGCCGAGGTGCTGTCCCACGTGGACGCGGCCACCGGCAAGCCGTTCGTGGACGTCGTCGTCGACCAGGCCGAGCAGAAGGGCACGGGCCGCTGGACGGTGCAGATCGCCCTGGACCTCGGCGTCCCGGTCTCCGGCATCGCGGAAGCGGTCTTCGCCCGCTCCATCTCCGGGCACGCGGCGCTGCGCGAGGCCTCGCGCGGTCTGGCCGGACCGACCGCCTCCCCGCTGGGCGAGGCCGAGGCGGGGGCCTTCGCGGACCGGGTCGAGCAGGCGCTGTACGCGTCGAAGATCGTGTCGTACACGCAGGGCTTCCACGAGATCGCGGCGGGCAGCGAGGAGTACGACTGGAACGTCGACCTCGGCGCGGTCTCCTCGATCTGGCGCGGCGGCTGCATCATCCGCGCGGCCTTCCTCGACCGGATCCGCTCCGCGTACGACGCTCGCGCGGACCTGCCGAGCCTGCTGTCGGACGAGACGTTCGCGCAGGAGATCGCGGCGGCGCAGGACGACTGGCGCGAAGTGGTCGTCGCGGCGACCCGCCAGGGCGTCCCGACACCGGGCTTCTCCGCGGCCCTCGCCTACTACGACGCACTGCGCGCCGAGCGGCTGCCCGCGGCGCTCACGCAGGGACAGCGGGACTTCTTCGGGGCGCACACGTACCGCCGAGTGGACCGGGACGGCTCGTTCCACACCCTCTGGGGCGGTGACCGCTCGGAGGTCTCGGGCTGACCCGGCCCGCTGTGCAGAGCCCGCCTGCCGGGGATCCGGTCAGGCGGGCTGCCACAGTTCGATCCGGTTGCCCTCGGGATCGGTGACCCAGCCGAAGCGGCCGACGCCGTCCATCTCCTGAATCTCCTCGTCCACATCCGCGCCCTCGGCGCGCAGCTGCGCGAGCATCGCGTCGAGGTCGCGGACCCGGAAGTTGAGCATCGCCTGCTGGGTGCGGGACCCGAAGTAGTCGGTGTCGGCCGGGAAGGCCGCGAACACCGTCGGCCCGGCTTCCTGTTGCCACAGACCGTGCTCGTCGGTGTCCAGGCCGAGGCAGTCGCGGTACCAGACGCTCAGGGCCGACGGGTCGGTGGCCCGCATGAAATGTCCGCCGATTCCAAGCACACGTTCCATATCGGCCATCCTGCCAGGAGTGCCGGGGCGGCGATTTCGGACGAGCCGTCCAAGGGGGTCGGATTCGTGTGAGCGGCGGTCCCGGCATCAGGTGAGCGGCGGTCCCGGCTCCGGGTTGGGTACGGGTTCCGGGCCCGGCGGGATCGGGGACGGGGAGGGCTCCGGGGTCGGGCCGGGCGGGACCGGGGACGGGCCGGGGACGGGACCCGGCGGTGGCGTGGGCCGGGGCGTCGGCGGTTCCGGGTCCGGTGTGGGGCCGGGGCCGGGAGTCGGGCCCGGCGGTACGGGACCGGGGCCCGGGATCGGTCCTGGGGGTACGGGGTCGGGGCCCGGGATCGGTCCGGGTGGTACGGGATCGGGGTACGGGTTGGTCATCCTGTCCTCCAGCCATTGAGTGCGTCGGCTCTGGACTACTCCCCCGCCTACCCGTCACCCGCGCCGCCACTCACCCGGGCGGGCTCACCCGACACACGCGCCGGAGCACCGCCGAACGCGGCCGACACGCACCACCCGGACACCGGCGGACTCATCCGACGCACAGTCCCCGGGCGCTGCCGAGCCCACCCGCCACCGACTCTCCAGAGCCCGCCGAACTCACCCGCCGCCGAGCCTCCGGACCCCGCCGAACTCACCCGCACCCGTGACCCGAGCCCCGCCGCGTTCACCCCGCACGCGTCTCCCCAGCCCCACCAGACTCCCCGGCACACAACACCCAGGCCCCGCCGAACTCACCCGACACAGAGCCTCCAGACCCCGCCGAACTCACCCGACGTACAACCCTCGGCCCCGCCAAGCTCACCCGCCACCCATGACCCGAGCCCCGCCGGACTTGCCCCACGCGCGTCGCCCGACCCCGCCGGACTCACCCGACCCGCACCGCCCGAGCCCCCGCAGCCAGCCCCAGCCGCGGGCTCGACAGCACCGGCACCGGGGTGGTCGTCAGGTGCTGGGCGTCGGCCATGGAGCCCTGCGCGAGGACGATCGCGTCGGCGGCCGTGACCGTGTCCACGACATCGGCGACCAGGCGGGCGCAGCCCTCGGTGTCGCCGGCTTCGAAGCGGGCCCAGGCGCCTTCGACGAGCAGGGTGCGGACGGCGACGGGGCGGCCGCTACGGCGGGCCTCCTCCTCGACCAGCGCCACGGTCGGCCCCAGCGTGCTCTCCAGCGTGGCGGCCACGACCACACGGGTACCGGCGGCGACGGCCGCCGCCGCCATCGGGCGGTCGATACGGAGCACCGGCACGCCGACGCCGACACCGGCCGACTCCGCCACCGCGCCGATGGTCGAGCAGGTGCACAGCACCGCCCGGGCCCCTTCGGCGACAGCCTCCTCCAGCACGTCCCGTACCGCGTCGGTCACCGCTTCCGGTCCCTCGCGGCGGGCCCGCGCGAGCAGTTCCTCGTCGACGAAGTGCCGTAGTTCCAGGCCCTGTTGGTCCTCGTCACGCAGGGCGTCGAAGACCGGGACGTGGGCGGGTGAGGTGTGCAGCAGGGCGAGCACGGGGGCGGGCCTTTCCTCCGGAACCGGAACCGGTACCGGCTGTCCTGTCTAGAACCGGCCGGGATGGGCCGTCAGCCATTCCATCGCAGCTTTGAGCAGCGCGGGGTCCGCGGCCGGGGCCTCGTCGGGGTGGTGGGCCGCCCACTTCACGACGTACGGGCAGAGCGGGGCGACGACGATGCCCTCGCGGGCTGCGATGCCGTACAGCTCGCGGGCAAGTGAGCCCGCGATGCCCTTTCCCTCGTGGGCCGGTTCCACGATCGTGTGGACCGGGACGAGGGTGCGCTCGGGGGATTCGAGGACGAAGTACTCGATGTGGCCTACGACTTCGTCGCCGTCGCCGATCGCCTCCAGGCGGCCCGCCGCCCGGTCGTCACGGATCTCGATCTCGCTCATGGGCCTTCTCCTGGTGTGGTGGTCAGGCCGTGACGGCCTGCGGGCTGCGCGCCTGCTCCGAACCCGGCACCGGCTCGGACGGATCGGCACCCAGGCCCACGATCCGGTTGGCGGAGTCCACGTGCACGACCCGGGGCCGAAGCGCCCGCGCCTCGGCGTCGGACACCTGAGCGTAACTGATGATGATCACCAGGTCTCCGGGATGCACGAGGTGGGCGGCGGCCCCGTTGATCCCGATGACACCGGAGCCCCTCTCGCCCTCGATGACGTACGTCTCCAGGCGGGCACCGTTGGTGATGTCGACGATGTGGACCAGCTCGCCTGGCAGCAGATCGGCGGCGTCCAGCAGGTCGGCGTCGATGGTGACGGAGCCGACGTAGTGCAGGTCGGCCTGGGTGACGGTGGCACGGTGGATCTTGGACTTGAACATGGTACGCAACATCGGGGCGCTCCCACAAGTAGGCTCCCTGCCTGCATTTTTGCAGGTCAAGGGCTGTTTCCTCACCCTACAACGAGTCGCACGCACGGTCAGCCTTCCCCGGGTTTTTGCAGGACTCATGCTGACCACTTGCCGATTTTCCTGACACCTCGTCAGGCGACTGAAGAGGGCATCCACTACTGTCGCGGACGCCACCGCGACGACGGCCCGAGCCTACCCAGCACCATTTGAAGGACGTCAGTGAGCATCGCCACTCGGACGGTCTGGACGGCCATCAGGTGCGAAGTCACTCGACCAAGTCGGGCCACGTACCGCCGTTGGTCAGCTGGCCCAACCCTCTCTCATTCCGCCCCGCAGGATGAGGCGACCGCAATTCCGGGAAACCTCAGCGGCCGACGCGGCGGGGCCACACATCACTGAATCACGGCTTAGCCAAACCGGTGTCTCTGATGACGGGTCTGGTGCAGCTTTGGGTGACAGGTCAGGTTCGGTCACGCGGCCTGGAGGGCCTGTGTGGTCATGACGCTCTCGAATTCGACGGGGGTCAGCCGGCCGGGCGAAGCCTGTCTGCGGCGTCGGTGGTAGGTCCGCTCGATCCAGGTCACGATCGCGATCCGCAGTTCCTCGCGAGTGGCCCAGGATCGGCGGTCGAGGACGTTCTTCTGCAGCAGGCTGAAGAAGGACTCCATGGCCGCGTTGTCGCCGGCCGCGCCGACTCTCCCTATCGATCCGACGATCCGGTGGCGGTCGAGGGCCTGGACGAACTTCCGGGAGCGGAACTGGGCGAGTTCAACTGGTCGGTGCAACACCGACTTGTTGAAGCGAGCGCAGTTGCTCCTCGAGGACTTCAGCGGGCGTCTTCCACCCGAGGATCTTTCGTGGCCGGTTGTTGAGCGCGTGAGCGACGGCCTCGAGTTCGTCGGCGGACCAGCGCGACAGGTCGGTGCCTTGGGGAAGTACTGCCGCAGCAGACCGTTCGTGTTCTCATTCGTCGGGCGCTGCCACGGTGCGTGCGGGTCAGCGAGGAACACCCGCGTCCCGGTCTCCAGCGCGAACTGCGCGTGGCCCGGACCCACGTCAGGACGCGACAGCTCGCCCGATCACCCCCTCCATGTACCGGCCGCGCCGTCCCAGTACCGGCCGTCCCGTCCCATGAGGTGTCGGCAGCGGCGGCTGCGGCGTTCAGCAGCGCCGAACGGACCACGGAGGAAGGTCCGTTCGGCGATGTGCCGGTACCCTTCCGGCCCGGGTCGACGTGGACCGGGGCGATCCACACTTCAGGCATGATTGATTCAACAGGGACTGAAACGACCGTCGGACCGCTGCTCGAAGCGGACTTGGCGGCAGCCGCGTCGGTGTCCCTGCTGCAGGTCGTCGCCGACCCGGTCCGCTGGAGCGTGTTGCAACAGCTCGTGCACGGATCGGCATGCGTGTGCAGCCTGCAGGAGCACCTGCCGATCGCCTCGAACCTGCTCAGCTACCACCTCAAGGTGCTGCGCGAGTCCGGGCTGGTGACCACCAGCCGACGGGGCCGCTGGATCGACTACGCCCTCGCCGACGATGCACTCGCCCACATGCGCTCGTCGCTGCCCGGGCTGCCCGCGCCGGGGCGGGTGCGGCCATGAGCATCGCCGAACGGCTGCCCGCCTCGACCCGCGGCAGGACGCTGACCCTGGCCGGTGCCGCGTGTGCCTGGATACTCGCCTACTGGATCAACGGATGGGTGTGGGACCGGCTGCTCTACGACGTCGCCGGGCTACGGGCAGATGTCCGGTCGACGGAGACGATCCACTTCTTCTGCTACGACACGGTCAAGATCGCTCTGCTGCTGGTGGGCATCATCTTCGTCGTCACCGTCCTGCGCTCCTACATGAGCATCGAACGTACCCGCGCGCTGCTCGGCGGCAAGCGGCAGGGTGTCGGCAACGTCATGGCCGCCGGCCTGGGCGTGATCACCCCGTTCTGCTCGTGCAGCGCCGTACCGGCGTTCATCGGGTTCGTCGCCGCCGGCGTCCCGATCGGAGTCACGCTGAGCTTCCTCATCGCCAGCCCGCTGGTCAACGAGATCGCGATCGGCCTGCTGTTCACCCTGTTCGGCTGGCAGATCACGGCTCTCTACATCGCGGCCGGCCTGAGCGTGGCCGTCGTCGCCGGCTGGACGCTGGGCCGCCTCGGTGTACAGAAATGGGTCGAACCCTTCGTGTTCGAGACCCGCCTGGGCGGGCAGGTCATCGACTCCACCGCCGGCCTCACGTTCGCCCAGCGTCTCCAGATGGGCGCCGAAGAGGTCACCACGATCCTGCGCAAGATCTGGCCCTATCTGCTTGTCGGCATCGGCCTCGGTGCCGTCATCCACGGCTGGGCGCCGGCCGACTTCTTCACCTCCCATGCCGGAGGCGGCAACGCCTTCGGCGTCCTGATCGCCGTCGCCATCGGCGTGCCCCTGTACTCCAACGCCGCCGGCGTCATGCCCCTCGTCCAGGCCATGTACGAAAAGGGACTCCCGATGGGCACCCTGCTCGCCTTCATGATGAGCGTCGTCGCCCTCTCGCTGCCCGAGATGATTCTGCTGCGCCGCGTCCTGAAACCGCAGTTGCTGGCCGCCTTCGTGGCCGTCGTCGCCACCGGCATCGTCGCCGTCGGCTACCTGTTCAACCTCGTCCTCGCCTGACCCTCACCCGATCCCGAAAGGACACCCCAAATGATCATCAAGGTACTCGGCCCCGGCTGCGCCAACTGCCGCACCCTGGAACGCGCGACCCGCGAAGCCGTGAACGCCCTCGGTCTCGACGCCACCATCGAGAAGATCACCGACTACCCCACCATCGCCGCCTACGGGATCATGAGTACACCCGCCCTCGTCGTCGACGAGAAAGTCCTCACCTCAGGCCGCGTCCCCACCCCCGCCCAGGTCCGCGAACTCCTTACCAACATCATCGGCTGACGACCGTCGTCGTTCCTCCCCGGCCGCTGCCGGCCCGGTCCCGGTGGCTGGTCGTGGGCCCACAGCAGGTCTTCGACGCGCCGAGCTCGGTGAGAACGTGCCCGCTTGTGCGTCTGCGACGCCCGGCCGTCGTTGCTCTTCCGCCCTTCCCCCGCCTTCGTGGTCGGCAGGGGAGTTGTCCGTGGGGCATGGGCGGTGGTCCTCCCTGGCCGGCCGTGATGCCCGTTTCCGACTCGGTCTGTCCGAGCGGTCGCCCGCCTCGGTCAGCGGTCCGTGCGGCGGATTTCGCTGAACGCGTTCACGTGGGCCTTCAGCGCCTCGTGGGCGAACGTGACACCCACTTCCACCACCTGCTCGATCGTCAGATCGGGTGCCGGGATGCTGCGGTGGACGAAGTCGGGAGCGAACCCGTTGAAGGCCAACGGCGTCTCCGGGGCGACCGCGGGACGTTCGGGTCCGGTAGCGGCGCCGATCAGCTCCCGTGCCTGGCCGAAATGGAAGTAGTCGCTGAAGACGCGTGCTTTGTGCTCACGCGCCGCCCGCCGTTCCTCGCCCTTCCCCTATCCGGGCCCGAGGACCTCGCGCTGTACGGGGTGAAGTCCGGCTCGTCGTAGTTCACGATCGTCTGCACCGGCCGCGGGGCATCCTCAACGGCCTCGGGTTCGGCGGAGGGATCGACGTCACCGAACCTCTCGCGCGTGAGTAGCCGGCTGTTCCACTCCCAGATTGCACCCCCTTTTTCAGCGCCCGCGTGTTCACCGGGCAATCGCGCAGCGCGACCGGCTCTCGGTGGGGTGCGGGCGCGCGGTCGGCCCGGATGGGCCGAACAGAGGCGGCAGTTGCTTCCAGGTTCGGCCCGAGGCGGCCAGACAGATGATCGCCGCAGGCAGCCCACGGTGCCCGCGGCGGCGTCGGCCGCCACCCTGCGGTCGGGTCGGCGCGGGCAGCACGACCCGCGGGGAGAGCTCCCATGATTCAGGTCTCAGTTCACCGAGCGTGGGTGGGTTTCGTACATGCGGATCGCGACGAGGAGGCCGGAGGTGGCGGTGAGGGCGGCAACGGTCCAGATGGCGGTGGTGAGGCCGTAGGCGTCGGCGAGGATTCCGGCGAGCAGGGCGCCGACGGCGAAGCCGCCGTCGCGCCACAGGCGGTAGACGCCGACGGCGCGGGCGCGCCAGGCGGGGTGGGCGACGTCGCCGATGACGGCGAGGAGCGTCGGGTAGACCAGCGCGGTGCCGATGCCGAGCAGGATCTGGGCGACGGCCCAGACGGAGAAGGTGGTTCCGGCGGCGACGAGGCCGATGGCGGCGGCCTGGAGCAGCATGCCCACGGTGATGAGGTGTTTACGGCCGACGTGGTCGGACCACCAGCCGGTGAGCATCTGGCCCGCGCCCCACACTGCGGGGTAGAGGGCGGCGAGGACGCCGATCTGGGCGATGGACAGGCCGTGGGCGGCGAAGAGCAGGGGGAAGATGCCCCAGGCGAGTGCGTCGTTGAGGTTGTTGACCATGCCTGCCTGGCTGGCGGCGGACAGGGCCTTGTCGGTGAAGCTGGTGCGGCGGGCGATCTGGGCCGTGGTCACCTCCTTGGCTGTCTGTACGGGGTGGAGTGCGGCCTCGGCGCGGGCGTGGTCGCGGGTCTCGCGGACGAAGATGGTGGACAGGCCCAGGGCCAGGACTAGGTAGGCGGCGCCGAGGAGGAACGGCTCCGGGCGTAGCCCGGCGTGTTCGGCGATGGCGCCGGTGGCCACGGCGGTGGCGGCGACCGCGACGTATCCGGCGGCCTCGTTGAAGCCCATGGCCAGGCCGCGGCGTTCCGGGCCGACCAGGTCGATCTTCATGATGACGGTGGTGGACCAGGTCAGGCCCTGGTTCATGCCGAGCAGGACGTTGGCGGCGATGATCCAGCCCCAGGTCGGGCCCCAGGCGAGCATGGCGGGTATCGGGAGAGCGATCAGCCATCCTGCGATAAGCACGGGCTTACGGCCGTAGCGGTCGGAGAAGGTGCCGGCGAAGAAGTTGGTGATGGCCTTGGTGGCGCCGAAGGCCAGGATGTAGGTGAGGGCGGCGGTGTAGGCGGACAGGTGGAAGACGTCGTCGGCGAGCAGCGGCAGGACGGTGCGCTCCTGGCCGAGCATGCCGCCGACCAGTGCGTTCACCGCGACGAGCAGGGTGAACTGGGCGAGGTTGGCGCGCAGTCCGAGCCGTATGCCACCGGGGGTGGCAGCGGTGGTCACGCGCCTTCCTCCAGGGTGCGGCCGGTGGCCTTGGCCCAGTCGCCCGGTCCACCGTCCAGGACGGCGAGGTTGTCGTGTCCGGCACGCGCGAGGAGGCTGGCGGCGGTCATGGCGCGCTCACCGTGCCCGCAGGCGACCACGGCGGCGGCCGGTGCTTCATTGGCATGGGCGGTCAGTTCACCGAGTTCGATGCCGACGGCGCCGGGGATGTGGCCGGCGACGTGCTCGGCCCGCTGTCGGATGTCGAGGACCGGACGGTCGGCGATGCGGTCGGCGGTGAGCAGGTCGATGGTCTGCTGCTTTCCGCCGTCCGCCTGCCAAGCGGTCCAGTCCAGGTGTCCGGCCAGCCGCTCGTATCCGATCTTCAGGGCCTGCCAGGTGAGTTCGGCGAGGTCCTGGCCGGCAGCGGTGACAAACACGAGGGGGGTGGCGTCGGGCAGCAGCCAGCCGAGCCAGGTGGCGAATTGGTCGCGCAGCGGGATGGAGATCGCGCCGGGTATGTGGCCGTGGGCGAAGTCCGTGACGGGGCGTATGTCGATGATCTGGGCGCCCTGGCCCAGCAGTTGGCGCGTCTCGGCCGCCGAGAGCGCGGCGAGGGTGGGGGGATTATCGAGGACTGCGGGGCCGCGCCGGTTGATTTCACCCAGGCGGTCGAAGTAGGCGGGGTAGGAGCCGAGGCTGCCGAGCAGCTGCCGTACGAAGGTGTCCTCGTCCAGTGCGGCGAGCAGGGAGTTGGCCCGCTTTTGGGCTCCGATGGTGGTGGTGCGTTCGGCGCCGGGCGGGGCGGAGCAGAAGGAACCGGCGCCGTGGGTGGGCCACACGGCGGTCGCGTCCGGCAGCTGGGTAAGGCGCCGCAGGGAGTGGTACTGGGCGCGGGCGAGTTCGTCCGCTCGCTCGGGGCCGAGCAGGTCGGTGCGGGCGGCGGAGCCGACGATCAGCGATCCGCCGGTGAAGACCCCCAACTCCCGGGTGCCGTCCAGGAGGAGGAAGGACAGGTGCTCGTCGGTGTGACCGGGAGTGGCCAAAGCCCGCAGGGTCAGCCCGCCCAGGTCGGTCTCGTCGCCGTCGACGAGTGCGGTGTGCGGGAAGGTGCGGTGGCCTGCGGCGGAGGCCAGGACCAACGCCCCATCATCGGCGGCAAGTTGGAGCGCACCGGTGAGAAAGTCGGCGTGCAGGTGGGTGTCGGCGGCGTAAGCGACGCTCAGCCCGCGCCGCTCGGCGACAGTGCGCAGAGCACGCAGATCCCGGCTCGCGTCCACCGCCAAGGCACGTCCATCGTCCAGGTCGACGAGGTAGGAGCTATTGCCCAGCCCTTCGTCGACCAGCGGTATCAGGTGATCGTCGGCGAAGCCCATCAGGTCCTCCTGGTGTCACGGTAGGCGCCGGGTGGTCACCGCACCCACCCACAGATACAATATTCCATGGATTTATGGAGGATGCCGTGGGAGACCCCGCACGCAAGTCGGCGCTATACGACGCCTTCGCCCACACCGGTAAGGCGCTGAGCAGTGGAAAGCGTCTGGAACTGCTCGATCTGCTGGCCCAGGGCGAGCGCACCGTCGACGCACTTGCCAAGGCCGCCGGACTGAACCTGACCACCGCCTCCGCCCACCTGCAGACCCTCAAGCAGGCCGGGCTGGTGTCCACCCGCCGTGAGGGCGTACGCATCCACTACCGGCTGGCCGGAGACGACGTCGCTGTCCTCTACGCCCTGCTGCGCCGGGTCGCCCAGACCCACCAGACCGGGGTCGAGGTCGCCCGCACCGCCTACCTCGGCGACGACCAGCCGGAGGGAGTCGGGCGCGAGGAACTGCTGTCCCGCGCGCAGACGGGCGAGGTCGTCGTCCTGGACGTGCGTCCGGCCGAGGAGTACGCCGCCGGGCACATCCCCGGCGCCATCTCCATCCCGGTCGAGGAACTCGCCGACCGCATCGCCGAGTTGCCCGCCGACACCGAGGTCGTCGCCTACTGCCGGGGCGAGTACTGCGTCCTGGCCCACGACGCCGTACGACTGCTCAACGCCCGCGGGCGCCGAGCCGTACGGCTGTCCGACGGCATGCTGGAGTGGCGCCTCGCCGACCTGCCCGTGACCACCGGAGAAGCCGCGTGACCCCCGCCCACCCGGGGCTGCAGGGCGGGCCGGTCCACCTGGACTACAACGGCGACCTCGCCGTCGCCTCTCTTGTGGAGGGCGGCAGTTCGGGCATCGGCTCCGCCGGCTGCGCCGTATGGGACCTGCTCACCGCAGGGTAGTGATACGCGGCCGGGCCTCTGCCTTCGCCGCCAGCCCGCCGCTCACCCGCCCCGGATCACCCGCCTCCGCACCGGTTTCGTGCTCCCGCCCCTGCTGATCGCCCACCGATCAGCAGGTATCGCGCAGACCGCCGTACGCCCCCATCGGTGGGCGTACGAGGCGACTCCGCGTCGCGCCTACGGAAGCGTGTCGTCCCGAAGGGCACCGTCCGCCGTGCCCTCTTCATTACGGCCGGACGGCCCTCACGAGCCGGAGACACCGCCCGGGAGGATGGACGATGACGCATTGCGGGCGGGCCGTTCGACCCTGGACCGCCCGTGCGGAGGGGCGCAGGCTGAGGAGTGGAGGCAGGAGCCGCCCCGCGCGCCCTCCCGCAGTCCCGCTCAGGATCCCTGCGGACCGGCCCACCCGGCCCTCACACCCTCCACTCGGGAGTGAGCACCATGGAAGCCAAGCGGTGGACCGGTACGGATCTACCTCACCGTAGAAGGCGACGACACGCACGCACGTGCCGTCCTGAACACCCGGGACACGTCGACGGTGACCGGCCGGGGAACGGCCCGCCGCAACCCGATCGACCGTTCCATTCCGGAGATCGGCGACGAACTCGCCGCCAGCCGCGCCCTGGAAGATCTCGCCATCCGGCTCCACGACGTCTACTTCTCCGACATCGTCCAGTTGGCGGGTCCCGCCAAGCCGTGACGACGCTCGGACTACGGCACACGTCGTACGCCGCCTCGCAGGTCACCGATCCGCCGTCGACAAGGCGTTGGCAGCCGACCGGAAGCTTCCGGTCGGCTGCCGGAAGCGAGGCGCGAGGAGGCTGACGACGAGGTTGTCCTTGTCTTCGCCGGTGGTCGCGACGCCGAGAGCCGCAGCCATGGGCGCGCGCTGCCGCCTGCTGCCGTCACAAACCGTCCTGAAGGGCACGGGCGGCCCAGCGCCGGCGCACCGCGTCCTCGTGCTCGCTCTGTTCCAGAGCGAGGTCGACGCGGGCCAGCGCCTGCTCCAGTCGCGGGATCCAGTGGCGCTGCAGGGCACGCACGCGCTGCCTGGTGCTGAGTACCTCGGCCCCGACGGCGCGTGCCGCGGCGCGGGTGACCGCGTAGTCGGCAGCGTCCCGCAGGGCTTCGGCGTAGGCGGCCTCGGCATGGATCAGTGCGGTGTTCGCGGGCGCCGGTGCGTCCGCTTCCCGCTCCGGCACCGTGCAGGACGCGGTCTGCGGGTGTCGTACGCCCATCGTGGACGTCCAGACGATCTCCACCTCGGCGGGACGCGTCGTGGGCAGCGTGTCCAGGGACTCTTCGCCGCCGATGAGCAGCCCGCGCCGTAGCCAGGTCTCGGCCTCCCCCAGACGCTCGTGCCAGTGATCCCGCGCGGTGTGCTCGGCGCGCAGCAGCTCCTCGTGCCGGGCACGCAGGATGCGTAGTTTCTGGTCGAGCAGGTCCGCTCCACGCCGCGCGACCTCCAGGCTGTGGCGCAGCCTCATCCGGCCGGCCCGTCCGGGCGGGATGCGCGGGTCCGCCATGGGATCACCCGCTCTCTGTCGCGCCGTGCGCGTCGAGGAACTCGGCGGGCAGCATGGCCAGTTGGCTGCGAGGCAGAGTGAGCAGCACCTGCCAGGCGCGCTCCAGGGTCTGCTCCAGCGTGCGCAGTTCGTCGCGCTGCTGGGCCATGAGCCCCCGGGCGAACGCCTCGTCGAAATCGAGGTAGCGGCGGTCGGTGGGACTGAGCGCCGCCTGTCCGACGAGGTCGGCCAGCTCCTTGATCTGCCGGGCCCGGGCCAGGGCGGCGAGCAGCTGGGCGGCGACGTCGAGGTGGTCGTCACGGGTACGGCCCGGACCGGCGCCCTTGCGCATCAGCCGGGACAGCGAGGACAGCGCGTCCACCGGCGGGTAGACGCCTTTGGCGTGCATTTCGCGGGAGAGCACGATCTGGCCCTCCGTGATGTAGCCGGTGAGGTCCGGTACCGGATGCGTGATGTCGCCCGCGGGCATGGTGAGCAGCGGCAGCACGGTGACGGATCCCGGCAGCCCCCGGATACGCCCGCACCGTTCGTACAGGGACGCCAGGTCGCTGTAGAGGTAGCCGGGATAGGCGCGACGGGCCGGTATCTCACCGCGGGCCGCGGACACCTCGCGCAGTGCCTCGGCGTAGCTCGTCATGTCCGTCATGACCACCAGCACGTGCCGGCCCTCGCCGAAGGCCAGCTGCTCGGCGACGGTCAGCGCAATGCGCGGGGTGAGAATACGTTCGATCACGGGGTCGTCGGCGGTGTTGAGCAGCAGCACCAACTCGCCCGCGGCAGACCGTCCCTCCAGCGCGTCGCGTACGAAGTCGGCGTCCGCGTGCGTCACCCCCATGGCGGCGAAGACCACGCAGAACGGCTCTCCACCGGCCGTCGACTGGGCAGCGATCTGCGCGGCCAGCTCCAGGTGCGGAAGACCGGCCGCCGAGAACACGGCCAGCTTCTGCCCTCGTACGAGGGTGGTCAGGGCGTCGATGGCGCTGATCCCGGTCAGCACCGGCTCGGCGGGCGGTTCACGGCGTACCGGGTTGATGGGACGGCCGCCCACCGCCGAGGCGGCGGCGCCGAACACGGGCGGGCCTCCGTCGAGGGGCTCACCGCGGCCGTTGCAGACCCGGCCCAGCCAGCCGGGGCCCACTGGCACTCGCAGCGGCGCTCCGGTGAAGCCGGCCCGGATCCGTTCCGGGTCGATGCCCGCGGTGTCCTCCAGCACCTGCACCACCGCCGTGCCGCGGTCGACTTCCAGGACGACTCCGTGCCGCTGCTCCCCCGAGTCGAGCGTGAACAGCACGAACTCGTCCCAGCCGACCCCCTCCACCTTGTCGACGACCGCAAGGGGTCCGCGCAGTTCGCGCACCGAGGTGTATTCGACGCGGCCCCAGTCGCTGCGGTCGTCGGTGCTGTTCACGACACCTCCCTGAGCCGGTCGAGCATGGTCTGGCGCAGCCCCTCCACGGTCGCCGAGTCGTTCGGGCCCGCCTCCTCGCGGGCGCGCAGCACGGGAGAGAAGTCGACGGCCTCGATGTGCGCCGCCGGTACCCCGGAGTCGGCGAGTTCGCGACACCGGTCGACGACGGCCAGCACCGCCTCGGACAGCGCGGCCGTCTTCTCCGCGCCGCTGTAGGCGTCGCGTTCGGACAGTGAGCTCTGCTGCAGCACGCCCTCGCGCACGAGCCGTCCGCCCAGGACGCTGATCCGCTCCTGTGCGGGCAGTGCGGTGATGCCTACCAGGTCGACCAGGTCGGCGAGCCGGTCTGCCTCGGCAAGCAGGCCCGCCACCCGCGCGCGGCGGGCGGGCCAGTCCGGGTCGTCCGTCGCGGCGTGGCGGGCGCCGAGCGCCTCGGCGTCGCGGGAGAACGACTCGGCCCAGGAGACGGCCGGGTAGTGGCGGGCGTAGGCGAGTTCGCGGTCCAGGGTCCACAGACAGCGCACGAAACGCTGGGTGTGGGCGGTGACCGGCTCCGCCATGTCGCCACCGGGCGGGGACACCGCGCCGATCACCGTCACCGAGCCGTTGCGGCCGCCCAGGGTCGTCACCGCTCCCGCCCGTTCGTAGAACGCGGCGAGGGCCGAGGCGAGGCCCGCCGGATAGCCCTCCTCGGCGGGCAGGGCGCCGGTGCGGGAGGCGAACTCGCGCAGCGCCTCGGCCCACCGGGAGGTGGAGTCGGCGATGACGACTACGTCCAGGCCCATGTCACGGAAGTACTCGGCGACCGTGACGCCGGTGTAGATGCTCGCCTCGCGGGCCATCATCGGCATGTTGGACGTGTTGGCGATGATCACGGTCCGGTCGGCGAGGCGGCCGCCGGTGCGCGGGTCGGTGAGCGCGGTGAACTCGTCGATGACGTCGGCCATTTCGTTGCCGCGCTCACCGCAGCCGACGTAGACGATGACGTCCGCGTCGCACCACTTGGCGATCTGCTGCAGCAGTACGGTCTTGCCTGTGCCGAAGCCTCCGGGGACGGCGACCGTGCTGCCCAGGGCCACCGGGAAGAGCAGGTCGATGGCCCGCTGCCCGGTGCCCAGCGCCCTGCCGGACCCCAGACGTTCCAGGACGGGGCGGGGCCGCCGGACGGGCCAGTCGGTCGCCATCCGGACCGGGGTGCCCGCCACGGACGCGACGACCGCGTCCGCGGGGTGGCGGCCCGCGCGCGCGATGTGGTCCACCGGGCCGGTACAGCCGGGCGGCACCAGAACCCGCAGCGGAACCGGCCCCGCACCGTGGATCTCACCGAGGACGGCCCCCTGCGCGACGGAGTCGCCCGCTGCGACCTGCGGCACGAACGCCCACTCGGGCCGCTGCCCGTCCGGTCGGCCGACGCCTCCGGGCTCCAGCCAGGCGCCCGCTGCCGCCAGCGGGCGCAGCAGCCCGTCGAAGATGCCGCCCAGCAGCCCCGGCCCGAGCGGTGCCGACAGCGGCCTGCCGAGTGGGCGCACCGGTGCGCCGGGGGCCAGACCGCCCGTGTATTCGTACGCCTGGACGGTGACGACCCGGTCGCGGATCGCGACGACCTCCCCGGGCAGCCCGGCGTCGCCGAGCGCGACCAGGTCGCTCATCGCTGTGCCTCCGAGGTCCTCGGCCTCGACGAGCGGCCCGGTGACCCGCAGCACGCGTCCGCGGCCGTGCGGTTCGAATGTCATGACGCCCACAACTCCTCCGCCTCCGTGCCGGTCCGCTCCAGTGCCCGGCGCGCGAACGCGGCCAGACTGCAGTCGAGCCTGCGACCCCCCGCCTCGCCGACCATGCCTCCGCCGTGGGCCTCGGTGACCCGGGCGTCGGGGCCCAGCACGTCGCGGACGTGCGCGGTCAGCCGGGCGCGGAGAACCGGGTAGGAATCGGTCCTGCGCAGGTCCTCCACACCGATCACGACCAGTCGGCCCAGCTCCTCCCAGCAGTCGCGGCGGGCGGCGAGCTCGCGGGCGCGGGCAGCCCTGCGGCTGCGGGTGCGCGCGGCGTCGCGGGCGGTGGTGGCGTCAGCTTCGCCCAGCCTGCGGGCATCGGCGAGAATCACCGCGGCCTGGCCCTCGGCGTCGGCGAGTACGGCCGCGGCATGAGCGTCCGCCTCGGCCAGCAGGGCCTCGGCTTCGGCCCTGGCGGCCCGCAGCAGCTGTGCCCGGACCGGATCGAGCGCGGCGTCGGCTTCCGGGGGGAGTGAGGTCCTCATGGCGGCATCACCGCGACGAGCGGGCCCTGCCCGTCCACCAGTACGTCGCCGAGTGCCTCGGCCGCGGTCGGCGTGACGATGACCAGTTCCACCTCCGGCGCGAGACCGTGCCAGGCCGTGCGCACTGCTTCCGGTTCCTCCGCGGGGCGCAGGACGACGCCCGCGGACGCCAGTCCGGCGATGCGCAACCACTCCCCGATCGCAGCGATGCGTGCCATGGTCAGGTCTTCCCGAGCAGGATGATGGCGACGACCAGTCCGTAGATGGCAATGCCCTCGGCGAGGCCGACGATGACCATGGCCCGGCCGAAGAGTTCGGGGCGCTCGCTCATCACCGCCAGCGCGGCGGCGCCGGTGTAGGCGACGGCGATCGCCGCTCCGATCGAGGCACCGGCGACCGCGATGGCGGCGCCGATGAGCGCCGCGGAATTGGAACCGGAGCTCTGCGCGGCCTCGGCGGCCGTATGGGCCTGCGCCGAACCGCCGCTCAGTCCAACCAGCAGGAGCACGAGGGCTCCGGTGAACAGTGCCGCGTCCGCCGCGAGGATCGACCGCAGCACCCCCGGACTGCGGCGGCGCAGCAGTCGGCGGGTGACGGCGAACGCCGCGACGAGCACGGGTAGCGCGATCAGCCAGGCGATCATGTCGTCGCCTCCGTTCCATGGAGTACGGAAAGTCCATTTTGCGTTGGTATATGCCAGGGTTGGAAGGGCCGGCCTTCGGTGTCGAAGACACGGGAGAACAGCTCGTAGAACTCCAGGCGCAGGGCCTGAACCCCGGCGACCAGTGCCTCCAGCGCGAAGGCGAGCGCATTGCCGAGGAGGAAGACGAGGAGCGCGGCGACGAGCATCACGGGCCCGCCCCGGGCCAGGCCGGTCGTGCCCTGCCACACGATCCCGCCGAGCGCGGCATGCGTGAGCCCGAACGCCGCGAGCCGCGCGAAGGAGATCGTGTTCGACCCGATCCGGACCACTACGTCGAAGAGCTGGATGCCGGTCTGCAGGCCGCCGGAGGCACCGCCTCCCGATGCCGCGAAGAGCCCGGTGCCGGCCAGCAGCAGCCCCGCCAGAACGATGGCCGAGCCGCTGACCGTAAGCACCGGCGCTTGCAGGAGTACTCCCCCGGCGACCAGTGCGAACCCCAGGAACACGGCGGCGCCGGCGATGCCGGACGGCGCGTACAGTGCTCCGGCGGGTCCGCTCTCCCGCCAGCGGTTGGCGATGCCCGCGGCGTAGGCCAGGGCGAGCAGAAACGCGCCGAATCCGACGGCGCTCGCCAGGAGCCGCACGGGTGCGTCGAGCGGATTCAGCCACAGCACCGGCAGCACGCCGGTGGGGCCGAAGAACTCCCCGTAGGCGAATCCGGCCAGGGTGCTCGCCAGCCCGGCCCCGGCGACGAAGGGCCATACAGGACGCAGCGACGCAAGTCGGCGGGGGCGTCCCAGCCGCAGCAGCAGCGCGCCGAGGAGCAGCAGCGCGCCATGGCCCGCGTCGCCGAACATCATCCCGAACATGACGACGTAGGCAATCCCGGCGGGCAGCGTGGGGTCGACGTCGGCGTACGGGACAGTCCCGTAGGTGCGCACCAGCGGCACGAGGGAGCGCCGTACCGGGCCCGTGGCGGGCAGTTGGGTCGGCGGATCGATGCCGCGCGGTGCGCGCAGGGGCACGACGGCGCCTCCCGCGTCGGCCAGACCGCTGCCGAGCCGGGGCACCTCGGTCACTGGGCACCAGCCGGCCAGTGCGGCCACCGCGCCGTGCCGCACCGCGGTCGCGCTGTACGTTTCGAGTTGCGCCTCGCCCGCCAGGAGGTCGGCCCGGTCCTGGCTCTGGAGAGCGTTGAGATCGGGCACCGCGCGGGAGAGCAGAGGCTTGACGGGCTCGGCACGCAGCGTCTGAAGCACGCGTGCCGCCGGGCCCGTGGCCCGGGCCGCGTCGTCGGCGCGGTCCAGTTCCACGCAGCCCGCGTCGGCGACCCGCACCAGCACCTCGCGCAGCGCGTCGAGGGGGGCGACGACGGCCACCCGCTGCATGCGGACGGGTGCCGCCGGTGCCAGGGAGTCACTCCAGGAGGTCATCGAAGTCCTCCCGTGCCCGGCCCTCGTGTGCTGCGGCCACCAGGGCGGCACGCACCCGCCACGCGTCGACGGTCAGCACCGCGGTCGCGCCCACGACCGGTGTCACGTCGAGGCGCGCCCTGTGCAGCATCCGCAGTCCGTCCTTCTCGACGGTGTGCCACCAGCGGGTCTCGGCCCGCCACAGGTCCGTGGGCTGCTCGGTGTCCGCCAGCGCCCAGCGGGCCGCCGACGGCAGACGTGTGCGGAAGTCGCCGTAGGACGAGGCCCGCACGGCGGACCGGCCCAGGATCCGCTCGGCATACGCCGTGGCCCGTCCAGCGGGGCCACGGCCCAGCAAGAAGGTCTCGCGCGCCACCAGCAGCGCGGCGTCGCCCGCCGCCCACCGAGCCGTCTGCGGAACGTCGGTCATGAGGCGGGCGTCCGCCGACAGCCGCATCCCGGTCACCACCGCTGACGCCGACTCGCCCCCGGGGTCTCCCCACGCGGAAGCCGTCAGTACGGCCCTCACCTCCCCCGGAGACGTGGTCCGGGCCAGCCGGGGCCAGGCAGTCGACAGCACGCCCAGCCGGTACGGCGCGGGCCGCGGCTCGCCGGAAAGGGCACGCAGGTGATCCCCGGTGTTCGCGATCTCGAAGCCGGCAGCCAACTGGCGCAGGGCGGCGACACCGAGGCGGGGCTGCCAGCCGGCGAGCACCCGCAGCTGCCACAGCAGGGCGGCGAAGACCGCCCGCCCGGCCTCGGCGGACTCGGCCTCCACGTCGAGGGCGCGCCGGTACGGGGTGCCGGCCAGTGCGCGCAGGGCGTCGGGCAGGGTGCCCGCGTCCGCCAGCTCGCGCACCCGTTCCAGGCCGAGGCGTCCCACGGCCATGGACCTGGCGCGTGTCACCCCCGCGACCCAGCCCGCGCCCATCGCAACCCTCCTAGTCCGATCCGCGTCGTTCGGGACCTTGGACCACGGTCAGTTCACCGGTCACCTGCGCCACGATGCGGGCCACGAAGGCCGGGATGCGCTCCACCTCCCTCTCGCGCAGCCTTTCCACCGTCCGCCGTGACGCGGCCTCGGTCCGTGCGGCCTCGGCAGCGGCTTCTCGCCGGATCCGGCTCGCGGTCTCGCCTCTCACTTCCAGGGCCTGTTCCCTGGCGGCCCGCACCACGCCTTCGGCTCGCAGGGCCGCGGCGCGGCGTCGCGCCGCCGCCTCCCGCACAGCGGTGGCACGGATCCGGTCGGCCTCGGCCGCAATGACGTCCAACTGCGCGAGCGGGGCTTCAAGCTCGGCCGCGAACTCGGCCGACCGGTCGGCAGGGACACCTCCCGGTGCGGCCGGGCCTGGTGAACCGGCCGGCCGAAGACGGATCCGGAACTCTCGGAACCCGAGCATGACAACCTCCAGGCCCGACGTCGACGTTCACCGTGGCCCACTCTCACGTTACGAAGGTCATGAAAGCCTCTCTAGGGCTGTTTGCCCCACGGAAGGGGCCGATCGGCCCTTTCATGGCCGATGCGCAGGCGAGACGGTGAGAACACAGGGGCTGTGGTCTCCACGCACGGTGGGAGGTAGCCATGAGTAACCGAGAGGCACGCGAACATGCGGCCGCGTCGGCGGAGGCACAGCGCACTGTGCCGGCCTTCGCCCCCGCACCGACCGAGGAGTTCCATCAGGACATGATGGTGCGCTACCTGCAGGCCATGGCCTCCCACTCGCACACGGCGAGCACCGCCGAGGCAACACTCCCCGCCGGGGAGACGCATGTCAGCAGCACCCACCACCATGGGCAGGCGAAGTCGATCGCGGATCTTCAGGTGAGTCACGTCATGCGGCGGTCCGTCACCGGAATTTCCGCCGACACACCGTTCTTGGACGTCGCCCGGATGCTGGCCCGCCAGCAGACCGGGGCCGTGCCCGTGGTGGACGACGCCCAGCGGGTGATCGGCGTGATCACGGAGTCCGACCTTCTCGCCCGGGCGGCATCCCTTGCCGCGGGCGATCGCCCCGGCGCGTTCGACCGTGTGCTGCACCGACGGCCACGTCCCGTGGATGCGGCAGAGACGGCTGCCACGCTGATGTCCGCGCCGGCGCTCACCGTCCACACCTGGACTTCGGTTGTCGTTGCGGCGCGCACAGCGGCCCGCTCCCGGATCCGGCAGCTGTTCGTCACGGACCACAAGGGACGCCTGGTGGGCGTCATCAGCCGCAGTGAGCTGCTGGAGGCTCTGGTCCGGGACGACGCGGCCATCCGCGCGGAAGTCGTCGCCGCGGTCATCGAGGGCGAGCTGGGCATCGATCCGGCACGCGTGAAGGTACGGGTCCTCAACGGCGTCGTCACGCTGACGGGCACTCTGGACGCCGAGCTGATCCCGAAGCTGAGGACGGCAGTGGAACAGATCGCGGATGTGGTCGCGGTGTCGGACCACCTCGTCGCGGTATGAGCTGCAAGAGCCGTATGAGAAGACACGTACCCGCCACAGCAGGTGGGCGCCATTGGCGGTGAACGCTCTCCACAAGGGCACTCCGAGGAGCTCCCGGTCGGCCAGGACCAGCATGTCCGGCCCGGTGGAGCGGACCAGGCGAGCGGCGAGGGTGAGTTCAAGTCCCTCTCCGGCCAGCGGCGGCGGGTGGCGACGGGGCGCGCCATCGTCCGCGAACCCCGGGTGTTCCTGATGGACGAGCCGCTGTCCGACCTGGACGCCAAGCTGCGCATGCAGACCCGCACACAGATCGCCGTGCTGCAGCGCCGTCTGGGCACCACCACCGTGTACGTCACCCACGACCAGGTCGAGGCCATCACGATGGGCGACCGTCTCGCCGTCCTCAAGGACGGGGCGCTGCAGCAGGTGGGCACGCCGAAGGAAGTGTTCGCGCACCCGGCCAACACCTTCGTCGCCGGCTTCATCGGCCCACCGGCAATGAACCTCTTCCGCCTCCCGCTGACCGCGGACGGCGTCCGACCGGACGGACTGCCCGTCCCGCTGCCCCACGACATCCGTCGCTCCGCAGCCGCCGAGGACGCCACCGAGCTCACGCTCGGCATCCTGCCCGAGCATCTCCAGGTGCTCTCCCCCGACGACCTGGAGACCCTCCGCGCTGGACCTGGTGATCGAAGCGGGCGAGGACACCGGAGCCGTCGCCCACCTCCACGCGACCGCGAAGCTCGGCCAGGACCTCACCCCGGTCGTCGTCAGGCTCCCCGGACGCCCCACCCACAGCAAGGGATCCGCGCTCCGCGTCGCGGTGCGCGGCGACGCCGTGCACTGCTTCCCTGCCGAAACCGGTCCACGGCTTTCCGCGGACACGGGGTCGGTCCGGGTGGACTTACGCGTCGCCGAACAGACCGTCTCGGCGGACGCACCGAGCCCTCAGGACATGGCCACCGATCACGCAACCAAACCGCTCGCGAAACGCACACCGGCCTGCGAGGGAACCCCGACGGACTGAGCCCGCCCCATACGGCTGGGCCCGAGCCCTGCGACATCGCCTGGGCAGTCCTCTCCGCGCCTCTCAAAGGTTCACCCCCTCGCCCGACCCGCCACAGGGCCGGACGGCCCCCTGGAGCGAACCGTCCGGCCCTCGCCCCGGCAGCCGTCCGGCGACGACCCTGGAAGTGACCGAAGTGGGGGGATGCGCGCGGCGCAGCAGTTCCCTGCGTGCCGCACCGACACAGGAGGTGCGCGATGACCGGTCCTGTCGTCGTCGGACTCGACGGCTCCCCAGCCGGCACGGCGGCCGCATGGTGGGCCGCCCGCGAAGCCGTGGACAGGCGACTGCCCCTCCTTCTCTTCCACTCCTGGACCACCCAGCCACTCGATGTGCCTGCCGCCCAAGAGGCCCTGAGCAGGCAGCAGTACGGGGGACGGGCACTCCAACGGGTCGAGACCGAAATCCGCCACCGGTACCCCGGTCTGACCCTGACCACGGAACTGGCCTCGTCCCCCGCCGCGGAGGCCCTGCTGGACCTCAGCGGGACTGCGGCCCTGCTCGTTCTCGGTTCCCGCAGACACGGATCGACGGCCAGCTTCCTGCTCGGCTCCAGCAGCCTGCACGTCCTGGGTCGCGCGCGCTGCCCGGCTGTCACCGTCCGGGCCGGCGACCCCACCGTCGAGAACGGCTGGGAGCACCCCGCGGCGGCGGACCACGACGAGATCGTGGTCGGCGTGAAGGAGCCGGGACCGCCCTCCGACTCCCTACTGGAATTCGCGTTCACTTCCGCCACGTCGCACGGAATGCACGTGCGCGCCGTACGAGCCCTCCCACTGTCCAGCCTGGTGCCCTATCCGCACACGATGGCCGCCGGGCGCGCCGACAGCCGCTACCAGGCGGAGGAACGCATACGGCTCGCGGCCACGCTGGCACCCTGGCGCGAGAAGTTTCCCGACACCCCCGTCGTCGAACAGGTCTCGACCGGTCCAGCCGCGGCGGTGCTGTTGTACGCCGCGACGCACAGCGCACTCGTGGTCGTGGGTCGCCAACGGCATCCGTCGCACCTGAACTGGAAACTCGGGCCAGTCGCGCACGCGGCGCTGCACCACGCGCCGTGCCCGGTCGCCGTCGTCCCGCACGACTGATACGCCCGGCGCAGCCGAGCGAGACTTCGATGGACCGCCACCATGAGCCGCGCCGACACTCAGATCGAACAACTCGCCCGGCGCATCGCCACCCCCTCGCGCTCGCCGACGCCGACGGGGGCCCGGCACCGGAGCGGTTTCGACGACCTGTGCACCTGCCTCTGCCGGCTGCACGCCGTACCGCGCACTTCACCCAGGAGGAGGAGAACGACTCCTCCCTCGTCCCGTGAGCCGTGGTGCGCGCCGGTGCCGGACGGCGGGCTGGATCGCATCGACGTCCCGGACTGGCGAACCGCCGGGACCTGGTCACCCGCTTCGGAGACCGGATGACCGGTGTGGTGATCCAGCCGCTCGCAGAGCGCGGCACCGAGCTGTTCGCCGGGGTCGTCCAGGACGAGGTCTTCGGACCGCTCGTGGTCTTCCGGACTGGGCGGCACCGCGACCGAGCTTCTCGCCGACCACGCGGGACGACTCGCCCCGCTCACCGACCGTGACGTCCACGATCTGATCACCTCTCCGCGGTGCACCCCGCTCCTCTTCGGCTATGCCGGCAGCCCCACCGCAAACCTCGAAGCCCTGGAGCAGCTGCTGCACCGGCTGTCCCGGATGGCCCTGGACCTGCCGCAACTGGCCGAGGCCGACCTCAACCCGGTGCTGGCCGGTCCCCACGGCGTCTCCGCGCTCGACGTCCGCGTGCGGCTCGTGCCACGCCACGCCCACGACCCGTACCTGCGCCGGCTGCGCTGACCGGGTCCCGACCGCTCAGCAGGGATCAGCAATGAAGGCCACGGAGGTCGGCTCTCTCATGGTGGACAACGTGGTCGCCGCCGAGTACGGCACACCCGTCGAGCAAGTGGTGCGCACGCTCGGCGAACACCGCATCAGCGGTCTCCCGGTCATCGACCAGGACGACAAGGTCATCGGCGTGATCTCCGAGACCGACCTCATGCTCCACCAAGCCCAGTGGTGACCCGTTCGGCGACGCCCTGAGCGTGGGCAGCCTCGCGCAGTTGTTCCAGGCCGACTGGGCTGAAGTCGCTGGCCAGCACGGTGAAGCCCTCGCGGGCGAAGAACAGGGCATCGCGGCCGTGACTGGCGCCCAGCTCCAGAACGTCGCGGGCGCCGACGGCCCGGAACACCTCGGCGGCGTGGACGGCCGGTTCGGACGGCTCCGCGCCGTACATGCCCGGGTTCCCACAGTAGGTCTGCTGCCAGTGCTCGCGCTGGGCTTCGGCCAGCTCCCGTTCGTGCTTCGACATGCCGGCCACCTTTCTCGCCGCCTGCGTCAGGGGTGGAATCCGTATCTGTTCAGCGGGCGCAGTCGCTCCTCATGATCGCCCCTACGACGGCAGGAAGCATCGAACCGGTCGAGCACTACCGTGGATCCATGACGGCACATTTGGACGTGCTCGTGGTCGGCGCAGGACCCACCGGGCTCGCTCTCGCCGCGCAACTGCGGACCTACGGGACCACTTTCCGGATCGTCGACCGCTCCCTGGACCGGGCCCATGAGTCGCGCGCGTTGGCCATCCAGCCACGCACCCTGGAAGTGCTCGCCCCCTTCGGGGTGACCGACGAACTGGTCGGACGCGGCAACCCCGCGATGCAGCTGAGGATGCATCTGCCGCACCGGGTGGTGCAGATTCCGCTTTTCGACATCGGGCTGGCCGACACCGCGTACCCCTTCCTGCTGTTCCTCTCGCAGGCGGAGACCGAGAGCGTCCTCTCGGAGCATCTGAGGGGCGAGGACGTGGACGTGGAGCGAGGCACGGAGTTGGTCCGTCTGGAGCGCACGGGCTCGTCCGTCGCCTGTCGGCTCCGGCGCGGCGATGGCAGCGAGGAGGCCGTGGAGGCGACGTACGTCGTGGGCTGCGACGGTGCGCACAGCACGGTGCGGGCTCAAGCGGGCATCGGCTTCGAGGGGTACGCCTACCCGCAGACCTTCCTGCTTGCCGACCTGGAGGTCGATGGGCTGGAGCCCGGGGCGGTGCACACGTACATGACGGGAGCCGGGATGCTGTTCTTCTTCCCCCTGGGCTCGCCGGCCACCTGGCGGTTGCTCGCGATGCGGCCGCCGGGCGCCACGGACACCGAGGTGGATCTCAGTCTCCTGCAGGAGATCACCACCCGATACGCCGGCAGCCGGCTGGCGTTGCGCGACCCGGTGTGGATGACCGACTTCCGGCTCCACAACCGCGGCGCCGCCCACTACCGCTCGGGGCCCTTCTTCCTCGCCGGGGACGCCGCCCACATCCACAGCCCGGCCGGCGCCCAGGGCATGAACACCGGCATCCAGGACGCCCTCAACCTGGGCTGGAAACTCGCCCTCGTGTGCCAGGGCCACTCGCCGGAGGAACTGCTGGAGACCTACGAGGCCGAGCGCGCCCCGGTCGGCCGCAGCGTGCTGCGCTTCACCGACCGTGCCTTCACCGTCGCCACCAGCGGCAACCCGGCCATCCGGCTCGCCCGCACGCGCCTCGCTCCGCGTCTGGTGCCGCTGGCGGTGCGCGCGAGGGGGCCGCGCGGGCGGGTCTTCCGCACGGTGTCAGAGCTGGGCATCCACTACCGGCGCAGTCCCGCCTCCACTTCGGGCTCGCGGCCCCCGGGACGCGGTCCACGCGCCGGTGACCGGCTGCCCGACCTGCCGCGCGGGTTCCAGGCACGGACTGCGGGGCCGGGCTGGCACCTGCTGCTGGCCGGGCCGCCGCGCCTCTGGTCCGACGGGCGGCTCGCCCCGGTCCTGGCAGGCCGGGCCGAGGTACTCACCGTTCACCGACTCGGCGAGCAGAGTCCCTGGCCGGGCGTTACTCACGGGCTCGTACGCCCCGACGGCTACCTCGGTTATGTCTCACGCGGCGCCGATGTGAACGGGCTGAGCGGGTACCTCGACCGGTGGCTGCGGCGCGTATGACGCCACGGTGAGGGGCGTGGGAACGCATCGTCCGAGGCGTCGCCGCGTTCGTAGAGGTAGAGACGAGTGCCGGGGAAGGTGCGGGGTGAAAGCCGACAGGCCCTCGTTGCCCGACCCTTTTCGTGGTCACTGGATCCGATCAGCGCACTGGGGCGAGAAGGCCGCCGTGTACTGCTGTGCGGTGGCGGCCTCCCCGGCCCCGGCCGGGCGCGGGTTGGCGTGGCGGGGAGGCCGGCGTGAAGTCGTGCGAGGGCGTCAGGGACCAGGTCGTAGCCGATCCGACGGCCGCGGCGGCTGCAGGTGACCAGGTCCGCCGTGCCGAGGATCTTCAGGTGGTAGCTGAGGAGGTCGAGGGTGGCTGGCGTACGGCTCGACCAAGGGCCGCCGCGGCACGTGCGCCTCTTGCCTGTCCCCTTTCGACTCGCAAGTTCCTGCGTGAGTACGGCGAGAGCGCTGTCCTCGACAAGCTGCGGGAGCGCTGGTTCGACCGCATGTTCACCGCAGACAAGGCCGTCCACTGCTTCGTCGGCAACATCGCCGCGCACCCGAAGACATTCATGCTGCTGGGCCTCTTCTACCCGAAGACGAATGGCGTCCAGTACGTCCAGGACAGCCTGTTCGGCGACTGAGGAGGCTTTGCGCCGGATGTACGACCTCCCCGGCGCCGCGGCCGTGCGGAAGCAGATGACCGAACTCAACAAGCATCTGGACACCCTGCAGAACGTCATCGCCACCGGACGGGCCGGGCTACTGTTCCTCATCCCGGGACGCACCAACACACTCAGAGTCAACGGCCGGGCCTGTGTCTCCACCGGCGCGGAGCTGCTGTCGCAGCTGACCGCCGTGGGCAAGCCGCCGGCCAGTGCGCTGGTGCTGGGAATCGAGAAGGTCTACCCGGACTGCCCCAAGTCGCTGCCGCGCAGCGGGACCTGGAAACCGGAGCAGTGGCTGCCGGCCGACAAGCCGGCCTCCGCCGAGGTGACGCCGGCCCAACTGCGGATGCCCGAGCTGACGATCGCCGACATCCAGCAGGCGGAGGCGGACTCGATGAAATACCGCTACGAGTAACGGACCGACCCGCGACCGCTGAACCACCAGCCACCCGAACCCCCAGGCCGGCACACCAAGACCAATCGCGGGTTAGGTTGTTACCGGGGCGGGTCCTTCACCCGTTCCCGGCGGCCACTTGGGGGATCTGAGGGAAGATCTTGGTCGGGGCCTGCCAGGCACCCCTCTCGTGGCATTGTTCTTGGACGAAATCCAGACGTCCATGAGCAGGCACCTTCAGAAAGAGCGCACAGCATGATTATTTTCGGCACCAAGGGATACCTCTACCAGCTCGCGATATTGACGCTGGTGTGCGGTCACTGCGGCAATCCCGCCGCGCACACGCTCAGGAAGCGCGTCACCAAGTTCACGCTGTTCTTCGTGCCGTTGTTCCCGTTCTCGACGAAGTACGCGACGCAGTGCACCTTCTGCGGAGCAGAGCAGAAGGTGACCAAGGAGCAGGCCGAACAACTGCAGGCGCAGGCCGCGAGCGGCCACGGCGGTCAGGCGTACGGGCAACCGCAGCAGCAGCCGTACCAGTCCTGAGGCAAGGTCGAGGAACTGCCGCAGATCACCGTGTGGCAGCGTGCGGTGTGGCCCGAAGGCAGGGGCGTGGAGCGGCCGGGCGCCTTCTTGTGTCGGAGGCCGACTGGTGGCCATGTGCGCGTTCGGCGCCTCACCAGGCACGATGTCGCAAGGTGTATGGGCACAGTGGCCGCGCATGGTTTGGCCGACGTCTTGGCTCGTCCCGGCTGTTGCGAAGCGGCCCCCAGCCGTCACGGGGGTGAGACGGTGGGGGCCGACCTGCGCAGTGCGCGTCCTCAGTGTGCCAGGCGGTGTTGTCAACTGGTGGCTGCGGCAGGGGTAGTGCGGCCGCCGGTGGCCAGGAGGTAGTCGCCGACGAGGACTCCGGCGGTGAGGTCGCTGGAGACGTGGCCGGCCATGTAGAGGCGGGAGTAAGCGACTTCGGCCGCCATCCGCTGGTACTCGGCGGCGCGGTGGGGGTCCAGGCCGGTGAGGTAGGTGACCCGCGGCGGGAGGGGTAGGAGCAGGGACCCTTCTGCCCGGCCTTGACGTGCTTGTCGGGCCGCAGGGCCGGGTCGAGGACGTAGAGGGCGGGGCTTTGTAGCGGGCGGCCAGTTGGTCGGTGATGGTCTTCGCCATCTTGAGGGCGGACTTCAGCTGTGCCTTGTCGGCGTTGCCTTCGGCCTGGGGGAGCAGTTCGCGCTGGTCGTGGCCGTAGAGCTTCCAGATGTCCTTCTTGCCGTGGACCTCAAGCCGGGTCGCGGCCTTCTTCCCGGCTGCACTGCGGGTCTTGGCGAGTTGCTGGACCTGGTGCAGTTCCGTGGTGCGGACGGCCTGGTTCGGCGGGGCGGGCACCTCGGATTCGGCCCAGGTGGTGAAGGCATGGTCGTCGTGGGTGGTGCCGTGGGCCTTCGTCCACTGGGCGAAGTGGGTGTCGGCGGTGTGCTTCTGGGCCGTCAGCAGCCGGGAGATACCGGCGACCTGGGAGTCGGTGAACAGGGCGGGCGGCGGGTTCTGCTTGATGCGGTCGGTGGCCGACAGCTTGGCGGTCTTCGTGGAGGCGGCGGATGCGGAGTCCTGGAAGACGACAGGCGGGGCGAGGCCCACGACGGCCGCCGTCGTGGCGACCCCGGCGATGACGACGTACTGCCACTTCAAGCGGCGGGCGGTGATCGGGCACAAGATGTACGTCCCGAAGGGCGTGGCCGCCCTGCGCACCGCCACGGTGCAGTCCTGGAACCCTTGCTCTGTCTACGGCGGAGGTCAGCAGCGCGGGCTGCGGGCAGGCACGGAGAACATCGCTCTCACCGTCGCACTCGGTACGGCCGCAGAACTGGCCGGGGGCGGCCCCGAGCACATGGCCCGGCTGCCCGACCGCCTCCACGCCCGGCTCGTCGATGCCTTTCCCGCGTCGGGTGCGGCTCGACGGCCGGTGGAGCCGCGCCTGCCCGACACTCTCAACGTCATGGTCGACAGCGTCCTCGGTCATGAACTCCTCACGGCCGTACCGGAGATCGCCGCTTCGGCCGGTTCGGCCTGCCACAACAGCACCCACGCGCCCTCGCCGGTCCGCATCACGGACAAGGAGGCGTGCGCCCGGCGCGGATGCCGGGCGGAATTCAGGCAGATGTGCCCCGGTCGGCGATGGCACGTGCTCGGGCGCGTCACCGGTGCGGCCGCGGCACGGGCAGGACGGTGCGGTCCAGGACACCGCCGTCTTCACCCACCGCGGTGACGGTCACGCGGGTCGCGGTGGCTTCGACGGCGGTGAAGTGGTGGCGTGAGGTGGCGGCCGCGCGGTGCGGGGTCCGACAGCCCGACGCAATGGGGTACAGCGGGGCGCCGCCTCCACCCGTCACGATGTAGGTGACGCCGCGCGCGGAGGTGAATCGCTGGTAGTTGTGGTCGTGGCCGCTCAGAACGAGCGTGACCCGGTGGCGTTCCAGGACGGGAACCCATCGGGTGTCGACCGCCGGCGTGGAGCCGTGCCGCGAGCAGGACCAGGCGGGCTGGTGGAAGACCACCATGCGCACCGGGGGGCCGGAGGCGGACAGGCGGTCCTCCAGCCAGCGGGTCTGGGCGGCGTCGGGGTGGTCGGCGTCGAGGAACAGCACCTGGATGCCGGGCAGTTGCTTCGCGTACGGCAGGTTCGGCAGGCCCAGGTGGCGTAGTTCGGCACTCCCGTGCCCGTGCAGAACGTCGTGGTTGCCGAGGGTGATCCACATCGGGCGTGGCAGGGCGCTGTAGGGCCGGTCGAGCCGGGGCGCGAACAAGTGCGGGTTCCCGTCGGGGTAGACGTTGTCTCCGGTGGTGACCAGGGCGTCCACCCGGTGTCCGGTCCGGGCCCAGCGCTCCATGGCCCGGGCGACCGCGTTCTGCGCCGCGCCGCCGGTGCCGAAGTCCCCGAACGCGACGAAGCCCGACCGTACGTGCTCTGCACCCCGTGGGGCGTCGGAAGCCGCGGCGGACGGGAGCGGAGGTGTCGTACCGGCAGCGGGGCCGGGCTGTCCGCTGCAGTCGGTGGCCGACAGCAGGACCACGGCGGCTGCGCCCAGGGCAATGCGGCGGAGCAGCCGCGAGGGCGGGCGGCGGCCACGGTCTGGGCGCGGGCGGGCGTGCTCGTCCCTCCTCGTGAGGCCGGCCTTCACGGTCCCTCTCCCGCTGTGACCGCACCCGGACCCCGGTGACCGCTGCGCGGTCATTCGACGACTCGGAGGGTCGCGGGGATGTTCATGCGGCGCAGGCGGCGGGTGGTGAGCAGCGGGGTGAGTGCCACGGCTCCGATGCCGAGCAGGAGTGCGGTCAGGTAGGTGCCGGGGGCCAGGGTGACGTCGAAGCCGATCTCCGGCATGGTGCGGGCGAGTTGGACCTGGACCATCCAGCGGTCGATGCCCTGGCCGATCAGGATTCCGGCGGCGGTGCCGAGCGCGCCGAGGAGGGCGCTCTCGGCCACGGCCATGGTCAGGACGGTGCGGACGGGCAGTCCGAAGGCGAACATGGTGGCGTTCTCCCGGGAGCGTTCGTCGGCGGAGATGCTCGCGGCGTTGAAGGCGATGAGTACCGCCAGGGCGAGTGTCACGCCGGCGGCGATGTCGAGGATGCCGGTGAACTCCTCGACGCCCTTGCGCAGCGCGTCCACGGTCTCGGTGGCCGTCTGTACTGCGGTCACACCGGGGGTGGCGGACAGGGTCCGCCTCAGGTGGTCGGGTTCGGTGCCGGGGGTGGGAAGGACCTCGACGGCGTTGGCGGTGCCGGCGAGTCCGAACAGGTCGGTGCGGGACCGGTCGAGGTAGGCCACCGTGCGCAGTGGGTTGGGCTGCAGGGCGGCGACCGTGACTCGGCTGTCGGCGAGGGTGAACGTGCCCTGCGCCGACCGCCGGGGGTGGCGGAGGACGAGGGAGTCGCCGGGCCGGACGCCGAGGTCGTGCGCGGCCTTCTCGGAGAGCACCAGACCGCCGGGGTGCTCTGCGAGGCTGCCTGCGGTGAGTGTGGGCCGCCATATCCCGCCGCCGAGGTCACGCAACTCGACCAGCAGGGTGACGGTCTTGCGGTTGCCGTTGCGGGCGGTGGCGGGCATGGTCAGCAGAGGCATGGCGTGGTCCACTCCGTTCACGGCGGCCACCGCCCGCACCTGGGCGGAGTTGTCGGCGTGGTAGCCGTCGAGCTGGGCGATGACGCGACCGCTGCCGCCCCGGGTCGCCTCCTGTTCGCTGTCGCCGAGCATCGCCGCGAAGGAGTCCAGCATGCCGAAGACGGTGATCATGATGGCGACGGCCGCGCCGATCCCGAGTGCAGTGAGCGCCGTCCGGCGCGGTGTGCGCAGCACATTGCGCAGTGGCATCTGCCGGTAGCCGCGTCCGGGGACGGGCAGCCTGCGCAGCAGCGGGGCCAGACCCCCGCCGCGTGCGGCCAGGTGACCGACCCTGATGGCGTCGACGGGGCGGACGCGGACCGCCCGCCACACGGGCCAAGCCACAGCCAGCAGCGGAAGGGCGAAGCCGAGCAGGGCTGCGTACAGGAAGGTGCGGTACTGGAAGGGGGTGTCCCAGACGGGCAGGGGAAGCAGTCCGGTCAGCAGCCCGGCCATGGCCCGGCTGACCATCACGCCGACGCCGAGCCCGAGGGCGACACCGAGCAGCGCGACCTGGACGCCCAGCAGCAGCGGCCGGGCGGCGATGCGCGACCGCGGCACTCCCAGCGCCATGCCGATGCCGATCTCCCGGCGCTGTGCCTCGACGACCCTGCTGGTGAGGTTGAACGCGCCGAACGCCGCCCCCAGCAGCAACAGCAGGGCGATGACGTCGAAGAACCGGGCGTCGCCGTTGATGTCCTCGTACAGCGCGTGGTAGCCGATCTCGTCGTCGCGGACGGTCACGGTGCCGGACAGCGAAGTGGGGCCCTGGCCGAGTGCCCGCTCCAACTGGCCCGCGACCGCCTTCTGGTCGGTGCCGGGGGCCAGGGTCAGCACGACCTCGTTGACCTGCCCCTTCGCGTCGCCCAGGCGCTGTACGATGGCGAGCGGCACGAACAACACCGCGAAGCTGGATTCGCCGATCATCGGGATCCCGCTGTCCGCGGCCGGGCTGAAGTAGTCGGGCGCGGTGCCCTGGCCCACGTACCGCACACGGGTGCCGCCCGAGATCCGTACTGTGCCGGAGGACGGCAGGTCGTAGTAGCGGGCGAAGGCGCGCTCCAGCACCGCGATCGGACTGCCGCTCTCGCCCGGGCGGACCTGTCGGCCCGCGTAGACATGGACGCGGTCCACCTCCGCGCCGGTGGCCGCGCCCACCAGACGGCCCGCCACCAGCACCTCGCGCCCGCCGCGTGACGCGTCGACCTGGGTGGGGACCGTGAGGCGTTCGGCGACCCCGCTCACGCGGTCGGCCGACGGTATGCGGGCGACCAGGTGCCGCAGTGTCCCCGCGGGCGCCGTCGTGCCCTTGGTGAGGGTCACGCGTACGTCGTGCATGTCCAGCTTCGCGTAACTGGCGTCGTAGGACCGGGTACGCCAGTCGGCGGTGCCGGTGAAGCCCGCGTAGGCGCCGGTGCCCAGGGCGATGGTGAGGGCTATGGCCAGCACCAGCACCCACCGCCGGCGCAGATCCCGCCAGGACCAGCGAAGCCAGATCAGCCGACTGCTCATCGGCGCATCACCTCCCAGCGCTACCAGCGCAGCTCGGAGACGTCGGCGCGGCCTGCCGACGGCGGTCCGTCGCTGACGACACGGCCGCTGGAGAGCTCGACGACTCGGTCGGCGACCCGGGAGATCTCCCGGTTGTGCGTGACCACCAGCACCGTCTTGCCCTCCGCGGCCTGTTCCCGCAGCAGCCCCAGGATCTGCACTCCGGTCCGGAAGTCCAGTTCGCCTGTCGGCTCGTCCGCCAGCAGCACCGGGTTGCCGGTGGCCAACGCCCGTGCGATGGCGACCCGTTGCTGTTCTCCGCCGGACAGTTCGTGGGGGAAGTGCCGTACCCGGTCGCCCAGGCCGACCTGGCCCAGAGTGTCCGCTGCCAGTCGTACCGCGTTCTGCCGGCCGGTGACATCGGCGCCGAACTGCACGTTCTCCAAGGCGGTGAGGCCGGGGAAGAGGTTGAAGCTCTGGAAGACGAAACTCACGGTGTGGCGGCGGAAGCGCTGCAGGTACCGCGGCCCGGCGGCCGTGATGTCCTGCCCGGCGATGCGGATCCGGCCCGCGCTCGGCGCGTCGAGCGCTCCGATCAGGTTGAGCAGCGTGGTCTTGCCCGAGCCGGAGGGGCCGAGCACGACGACGAAGGCGTTCTCGTCCACGTGCAGGTTGACGTCCTCCAGTGCGGTGACGGTGGTCTGGCCCACCCGGTAACGGCGGCACACGTCGTCCAGGTCGATCCGGGTGCCCGTCGCCGCACGGTCGGCCGTGCCGACCACGGTGTCCATGCAGGCCACCTCCCGACCTTGGTCCGCGGCTGCTCGCGCGGCAATGTGACGCTCTCCCGCCTCCGTCCGTACGTCCTCAGGCCGACGCTAAACCCCCCACTGCAACGCCGCCCAGTGCCACTGGGCCTCCACTTCCTGCCGTTGGACCCATCGACCGTCGGCCGGAGGTTGTCACCCCCGGGGCGGGCGTTGGGCGCGGGCGGCGCGCGAGAGCCACGCCCGCCCGGCCCGCCAGGCGTGTTCGGTCAGGACCACCGTGGAGGCGGTGGCCAGGCAGATCGCCCACTGCGCGGCGCCGAGGGGGACGGTGTCGAAGACGCCCTGCGCGAACGGCGCCTGCACGGCGACGGCCTGGAGGACGAGGACTGCGGCCAGGGAGATCCACAGGGTGCGGTTGTGCAGCTGGTACCGGCCCAGGACGGGGTCGTCCTCGCTGCGGGCGACCAGGGCGTTGAACAGCTGGAACAGGACGAAGGTGGTGAAGGCCATGGTGGCCGCGGTCGCGGCATCGGTGAGCTGACGGGCGGCGGCGAAGACGGCCACGGTGCCGGTAGCCATGACGGCGCCGGAGCGGGCGATGTCGGTCAGGCGGCGGGTGTTCAGGATGCGTTCGTCGGGCGAGCGGGGCGGGCGGTGCATCACGTTGCCCCGCGGGGGATCGACTCCCAGGGCCATGGCGGGCGGCCCGTCCATGATGATGTTGACCCACAGCAGCTGGATCGCCGACAGGGGGGCGGGCAGCCCGGCCAGCACGGTGACGAGCAGGGTGAGGATGGCGCCGATGTTCGTGGACAGCTGGAAGCGGACGAAGGTGACGATGTTGTCGTAGATGGAGCGGCCCTCGCGCACCGCGCGGACGATGGTGGAGAAGTCGTCGTCGGTGAGCACCATGTCGGCGGCCTCTTTGGCGACGTCGGTACCGGTGATGCCCATTGCGACGCCGATGTGCGCGGCGCGCAGGGCGGCGGCGTCGTTGACGCCGTCGCCGGTCATGGCCACGATGTGGCCGCCCTCGGAGAGGGCCCGCACGATGGTGACCTTGTGTTCCGGGGCGACGCGGGCGAAGACGCCGATGTCCTCGATGCGGGCCGCGAGGTCGTGCTCGCTCATCCGGGCCAGTTCGGCACCGGTGACGACCTCGCCGGTGATGCCGAGTTCGCGGGCGATGGCGGTGGCGGTGTCGGCGTGGTCCCCGGTGACCATCTTGACGGTGACGCCGGCCGCCCGGGCGAGGGCGACGGCGTCGCGGGCCTGGGGGCGGGGCGGGTCGGCGATTCCGGCGATCGCGGTCAGGGTCAGTCCCGTCACGTCGTCGGGGTGCGGCTGGTCGGTGACCGCGGTGGCGGCGCCGAGGACGCGCAGACCCTGGCGGCCCATCCGCCGGGCGGCATCGTCGGCCTCCCGGCGGCGCTCCGCGGTGAGCGGGGCGGGCCCCTGGTCGGTCAGGAGGTGGGTGCAGCGGTCCAGCAGGACGTCGACGGCGCCCTTGGCGTGGATGCGGGTGGATCCGTCGGCGTCGGTGTGGAAGGTGGCCATGTACTTGGCGGCCGGGTCGAAGGGCACCTCGCCGTCACGCGGCGAACGGAGGCGCTGGGCCTCGGTGTCGAGGCCGGTCTTGGCGGCGAGTACGAGCAGGGCCGCCTCGGTGGGGTCGCCGATGATGCCGTCCGGGGTGAGGCGGGCGTCGTTGCACAGCACGAACGGCCTTAGCGCGTCGTGCAGTTGTGTGGTGTTGTCGCCGTCGGTGGAGCGTACGGTGCCGACGGTGTCGTAGCCCTCTCCGGTCACCTCGTACACGCGCCCCGCGGTCCACAGGGCGCGGGCGGTCATCTCGTTCAGGGTCAGGGTGCCGGTCTTGTCGCTGCAGATCACGGTCGCCGAGCCCAGCGCCTCCACGGAGGCCAGGCGTTTGACGATGGTGCCGCGGTGGGCCATGCGGTGGACGCCCAGGGCCAGGGTGAGGGCGAGGACGGCGGGCAGTCCCTCGGGGATCGCGGCGACCGCCAGGGCCACCGCCCGCAGCGCCAGGTCGGCCAGGTCCTCGCCGCGGACGAGGGCGACGAGCGCGTAGGCGGCCACGGCGATGCCGCTGACCAGTGCCAGCCGCCGGCCCAGGCTGTCCATCTGGACCGCCAGTGGGCTGGGCGGTTCGCCGCCGGTGCGCAGCGCCTCGGCGATCGCGCCGACCTCGGTGCGCATGCCGGTGGCGGTGACGATCACCTCGGCGCGGCCACGGGTGAGCGCGGTGTTCATGAAGAGCATGCCGGTGCGCTCGGCGACGGGCACGGCCTCGGCGCCGTCAGCGGGACTGGGCGCGGTCGTCTTGGCGACCGGCTGGGACTCGCCGGTCAGCGCGGCCTCTGCGGCCTCGACCGAGGCGGCGACCACCAGGCGCCCGTCGGCCGGTACACGGTCACCGGCTTCCAGCAGGACCACGTCGCCGGGCACCAGCTCCCGCGCCGGCACCACCAACACCTCACCGTCGCGGCGCACCCGGGCGGTGGGCACCAGCATCTGGCGCAGCGCCTCCAGGCTGCGCTCGGCGCGGCGTTCCTGCAGGTAGCCGAGGATGGCGTTGACGGTGAGGACGACGGCGATGACGAAGGCGTCCTTGATGTCTCCGATGATCCCGGCGACCACTGCGGCGACGAGCAGCATGCCGATCAGCCAGTTGCGGAACTGGTCCAGCAGGCGCAGCCACTGCGGCCTGCGGACCGGCTCGGCCAGTTCGTTGGCTCCCCAGGTGTCGGTCCGCCGCTGAACGTCGTCCGTGGCCAGGCCCGTGGCCGGTGCCACACCGAGCAGGTCCGCCACCTCGGCGGCCTCCCGCCGGTAGGCGTCCGCCACCGGTTCCGTCTGGCTGGCGACCGCCTCGGGCCCGGTGGTGGTGGGGGTCTGCCGTGACATGGTCACTCCTTGCCGCGGACGACGGTGACGGGACAGTGGACGTGGTGCAGCAGGGCTTGGCTGACCGAGCCCAGCAGCAGACCGGTGAAGCCGCCGCGGCCCCTCGCCCCGGTCACCACCAGCTGCGCCTGCCGGCTGGCGTCGATCAGGGCGGGGCGGATGCGGGAGCGCACCAGGCGCCGCTCCACGGCGACCTGCGGAAAGACCTCCTGGCCGGAGGCAACCGTCTCGTCCAGCAGGTGCTGCTCGGCCTCTCGGAGGTGGGCGGCGTCCACCACGACGGCGGTCAGCGGGTCGCCGGGGCCTTCGTAAGCTCTCTCGCTCCAGGTGTTCCACACGTGCAGCGCCACCAGGGGCGCCTTGCGCAGTGCGGCCTCCGCGAACGCGAACTCCACCGCCGCCTGCCCCGCAAGGGAGCCGTCCACCGCCAACAGCACCGGACCGGTCGGGGCGGCGCGTCCGCGCGCCACCATCACCGGGCAGCGACCATGGGCGGCCAGATGCACCGCCGTCGAACCGAGCAGCAGCCCGGCGAAGGCGGAAAGGCCACGGTCGCCGACCACCGCCAGCACCGCCGAACGCGACTCGATCTCCAGCACCTCGAACGCCTCACCGGCCACCACGGACCGTGTGATCCCGATGCCCGGCGCCACCTCGTGCGCCCGTTCCTCGGCGCGGGCCAGCACCCCGTGAGCCATCGCCTCCAGGCCGCGGTCCCCCGGGTCCCACGGTGTGGCACCGGTCGGCAGACGCGCCGAGGGGCGGCCGAGGGCATGCACGATCCGCAGCGGCACTTCGCGCAGGTGCGCCTCACGGGCGGCGAGATCGACCGCGTCGAAACCCGAGGCGGAACCGTCCACTCCGACGATCACCGCATCGCTCATGGCGCACTCCCGTCTCCGTGGCGTCACCGGCGGCAGCCGCTTTCAACACCCAGGGTCGATGTGCCCCTTTCGCGGCGCCAGGGGCCATCCGGTCGCGCGAGGGACCGCTCGGCCCTGCCGGTTCCCCGCGAACGGCCACGACACTGACAGCACGCCGTACCGATCAGACCGGGCACCGCAACCGTCGTCCCGGAGCCCACCGGCACCTGCCGCCCGTCTGCACACGGCGCACCGGCGGTACGGGTTCGCACACGTACCGGACCATGGCTGACGAGGGTGATCGAGTGTGGATGTCAACGAGGTACTGCTGCCCGGCGTGGGCCTGCGCTACGAGTTCGTCAACCGCGAGGGCGACCGGATCGGCGTCGTCGCACAGCGCTCGGGCGACCTGTTCGCGGCCGTGTTCTTCCTCGCCCTCGGGTTGTCCGTCGATCCCGGTGACCTGCTGCCCATGCTGCCCGCCGCCATCGCGCTGGCCGTGGCCGGAGCGGCCACCAAACCGGCCGCCGGCTGGTACGCCGCCGGCCGCGACGGCGCCGGCCGACGGGGCCGACTGCGGGCCGGAACCGCCCTGATCGCCCGCGGCGAGTTCTCCGTCGTCATCGTCGGCCTCGCCGGCACCGCACAACAGCGCCTCGGGGCCCTCGTCACCGCCTACGTGCTGATCCTCGCCGTGTGCGGACCCGTGCTGGCCCGCTTCACCCCGACCCGCCCCGCAGCCCCTTCCCTGCGGACCACGGCCGTCACTGATACTCGCCCGCTCCCCGCACCACCACCACCGGGCAGTGCGCATGGTGCAGCAGAGCCTGGCTGACCGACCCCATCAACAGGCCCGCGAACCCGTCCCGCCCCCGCGCCCCGACCACCATCAGCTGGGCGGACCGGCTCGCCTCGATCAACGCCTCCCGCGTCCTGCCATGCGCCACCCTGTGCTCGACGGCCACCTCCGGATACCGCTCCTGGTGGCCGGCGAGTGCCTCGGACAGCAGGCGGCCTTCCTCCTCTGCCAGCGCGCCCGGCGGGTTCGCGTACGGCAGGGACGGATCCTGCGGCGCAGGCAGCGGCGCGTTCCACGTGGTCCAGGCGTGCAGAGCGGTCAAGCCGGTCCTGCGGAACGCCGCCTCGGCGAAGGCGAAGTCCACCGCCCGCTCGCCGGCTGTCGAGCCGTCCACACCCAGCACGATCGGCCCCTCGACCCTCGGCTGCTCACGCACCACCAGCACAGGACACCGCGCATGCGCCACCAGATGCACCGCCGTCGATCCCACCATCAGTCCGACGAACCCGCCCATTCCCCGGGAGCCGACCACGACCAGCTCGGCGGCACGCGACTGGGCCTCCAGGACCGTCAGCGGTTCACCGGTCACCACGACGTGGCTGACATCGACCTCCGGTGCCGTCTTACGAGCACGCTCCACCGCCTCGGCCACCAAATGTTCGACCATGTTCCGGATCCCGCCGTCGGGCGGCCCCAGCGGCCACGGCCCCACCGGCACGTGCGTCGGCGGCCACAGGAACGCATGTACGACCCGTAGTCCCGCCTCGCGCAGCCGTGCCTCGCGTGCCGCCACGTCCACCGTGGCAAGACTCGAGGCCGAGCCGTCCACGCCCACGACCACCAGCCCGCTCGTCACCATGTCGCCTACCTCCAGACGCCAATGTCCCTCCGCCTTCAGGCTCGCACCGGCCACCCCTCCCTGCCATGGGGCCTGATGGCCCTACCCGGGCCGACCACCGCCTCCCCGCAAGGCGGGAAGAGCCTCGACGCCGACGCCGACGCCGCCCGGACCCGTACACCGTGGTCTCCCCGAACGCCAAGGGCATCGGCACGGTCGTCAACGACCCCGACCCGGCCTACGACGACTGCTCGGACAAGGACCACACCGCGACCAGCGCGCTCGCGGCGATGCAGGGCAAGAACATCGGTGACCTGCTCAACAACAAGGGCGTGAGCTGGGGCTGGTTCCAGGGCGGCTTCCGGCCCAGCACCGCCTGGGACGGCAAGAGCGGCGACTACGCCAAGTGCGCCGGCACCACCCACACCAACGCCGGCGGCGCAGCGGTGGTCGACTACAGCCCGCACCACTCGCCGTTCGAGTACTACAAGTCGACGTCCAACCCGCACCACCTGGCCCCCAAGTCCATCGCCGAGATCGGCCACAACGGGCGCGCCAACCACAACTACGACCTCACGGACTTCGACGCGGCGCTGAAGGCCGACAGCCTTCCCGCAGTCAGCTTCCTGAAGGCGGCCCAGTACCAGGACGGGCACGCCGGCTACTCCGACCCGACCGACGAGCAAAACTTCCTGATCAAGGAGATCAACACGATCCAGCAGTCCCCGGAGTGGAAGTCCACCGCCGTCGTCATCGCCTACGACGACTCCGACGGCTGGTACGACCACGTGACCTCCACGGTGCGCAACGGCTCCACCGACTCCACCATCGGCTCCAACGGCAAGGCCCTCGACAGCCCGGCCTGCCAGGCCGGTCCGGCCGCCAAGGGCGGCTACGCGGACCGCTGCGGACCGGGCACCCGGCAGCCGCTGCTGGTCATCTCGCCGTACAGCAAGGTCAACAAGATCGACCACACGCCCACCGAACAGACGTCGATCACCCGGTTCATCGAGAACAACTGGCACACCGGCCGGATCGGAGACGCGTCCTTCGACCAGCGGGCCGGCAGCCTCACCCACATGTTCGACTTCAAGCACCCCAACAACAAGCAGGTGCTGCTGAACACGAACGGCTCAGTGCAGTCGGTCAAGCGGATCCCGCACTACTCCCAGACGGCGTCGACGGCCACCACGGCCCCGTACCCGGCATACGTCCAGGACCTGAAGGCCCAGAACGTCGCCGCCAGCCAGGCCGCCTCCAACACGCCGGCGATCGCGATCGGCGCGGGTCTGCTGACCGCCGGCACTATGACCACCGCGTTCGCGCTGCGCCGCCGCAGCGCGCGTGCGGGGACCCCGACAGCGGCCGTGTAGGCCCCACGGCCTCTCTCCGACGAACCCAGACGGTCCCGGCCAGGTACAGGCCGGGACCGTCTCCCTTTGCTCGTCCTGCTCGTCCTACTCGTCGGCGATCCAGTGCTCGAATGCCGTCAGGTGCCTCTCGGAGGCGGCGAGCAGGTTGGTGTACACCTGGCGAGTGTCCGGGGCGGTGAGTCCGGACAGCGCCTTGTTCAGTGCGGCGATGTCGTCGGTCTCGACCGTGCGGGCCGCCTTCAGGGCTCCGGTCAGGCTGTCCTCGCCCTGCTTCAGGAGCCGGTCGTAGGTGGCCTGGACGCCCGGATCGGTGAACTCACCGGCCGACTTTCCGGCGGTCGGGTCGGTGACGTCGTAGCGGTCCAGCAGGGTGCGCACGGCGGTCAGGTGCTGGGTCTCGGCCGACGCGATCCGCTCGAAGACCCGCACGTCGTAGCGTTCGGCGAACGCCGTGTAGAGGTCGTGCGCGAGCTTCTCCTCATCGGCCATGCTCGCCAGCGTGGCCTTCTGAGCGGCCGTCAGGGTGCCCTGCTCGGCCAGGGCGGCTCCGTTGCAGGTTCCGTCGTGCTGCCGAATGCCGTCCGTGGTGCCGCCATGGTGACGCGCCTGGTGCTGAGCGTCCGTCATCATGCTCTGGGACATGGTCTGCCCGGCCACCGGCCCGCCACTGCCGGGGTCCGCGATCACCGGGCCCACCGCCAGCACGCCGCCGATGGCGAGAGCGCCTGCGGTGACCGCTGTCGCGATCTTGATGTTGCGCCTCATGGCGAACCTCCTCGGTTCCGTGGGAGCGTCTCCCGTTCCCACACCGTCACCGTCGCGCCGGGCCCTGAAGTCGCCGTGCGGTGCGTGTGGAGACGGGATGGAGACATCGGCCGGGCGGGTTGGGGCTGTTCGGCCCCTCCCGGGGGCGTGCGCGTGGCGCGTAGGTGTGGGACATGACCACCACCGTGCTCGTCGTCGAGGACGAGAAGGAGATCCGCGAGCTGCTGCGCCGCTACCTGGAACGCGCCGGATACGGCGTGCTGACGACCGGCTCGGGCGCCGAGGCCGTACGGCTGCTCGGCGAGCGCGGGATCGACCTGACGCTCCTGGATCTCGGGCTGCCGGACGTGGACGGTGACGAGGTGCTGCGCGAGGCCCGCGAGCGCGGACGGGTGCCAGTGGTGGTACTGACCGCGCGCAGCACCGTCGAAGACCGCATCCACGGGCTGCGGCTGGGCGCCGACGACTACGTGACCAAGCCGTTCAGTCCCACCGAGGTGGTGCTGCGGGTGGGTGCGGTGCTGCAGCGCGCCCGGGGTACGGCGACGGGGGCGGCGCCCGTCGCGTCGTACGGCGAAGGACGGCTGCGGATCGACGAGGCCCGACACGAGGCGGTGTTGGACGGCTGTTCCCTGGAGTTGACGCCCACCGAGTGGGGTCTGCTGACCACACTGGCGTCGGTGCCGGGGCGGGTGTACTCGCGCTATGAGCTGGTCAACCGGGTGCGCGGCTATGAGTTCGCCGGGTACGAGCGGACGATCGACTCGCATGTGAAGAACCTGCGCCACAAGCTCGGGAGCGCGGGCCCCGACCTCGTGGAGACGGTGCTGGGCGTGGGCTACCGGCTGGGGTGGGCCCATGACGCGTGAGCCACGTTCGCCGCGCTCCGGCATTCGGCCGTCCGGTGGGCTCGGCCCGCTCGGCCGACGGCTGTTCGCCGCGTTCGCCGTGGTGGCACTCGCGTCCGTGGCCCTGCTGACGGTCGCTGCGCTCGTCGGAACCGACCGCGGGCTCAGCAGTGCCCACCAGGCGGACCGGCAGCGCACCGCCTCCCGGGTGGCCGCAGCCGCCGCCGACGCCTACCGGACTGCGGGCGGCTGGGCATCGGCCGACCTGTCGGCCGCGCGCTCCGTCGCAACCGGCGCCGGCGCGGTGCTCACTGTGCGGGACGCGGACGACGAGATGATGTCCGGTGGCTACGGTGCCGGGTCGGAGGACGGGCACGGCATGTCCGGCTCAGGATCCGGGCATCACGGGCAGGGCACCGGCTCGGGACCAGGCGCGAGCGCGCCCGTGGTGGTCGACGGCAGCACCGTCGGCTCCGTACGTCTCGTCTTCTCGGCCGGCTCCGGGTCGGCGGGCCTGTCCGTCGCCTGGGGCTGGGTGGCCGCGGCTGCCGTCGGCGCCGTCGTCCTGGCGTTGGCCGTGAGCTGGTTCGTCACCCGGCGTCTGACCGCTCCCGTGGTCCGGGTCGCGGCCACCGCCCGCGCGCTCGCCGGCGGAGACCGCACCGCGAGGGCCCGCGTCGACGCGCCCGGGGAACTCGGCGACCTCTCTCGCGCCTTCGACGCCATGGCCGACGACGTCAACCACGTCGAGCAGGCCCGCCACCGGCTCGCCGCGGACGTCGCCCACGAGCTGCGTACGCCCCTGACCTCGTTGCAGGCGGGGCTGGAAGAACTGCGCGACGGCTACGCCGACCCGTCGGCCGAGCGCCTGGCCTCCCTGCACGACCAGGCCTTGCGGCTGGGCCGCATCGTCGGTGACCTCGGGGAACTCGCGGAGGCTGAATCGGCCCGGCTGTCCCTGCACCTGGCCGAGGTGGATCTGACCGCCCTGGCCGCCGCCGCCGTGGCCGAGCGCGAGGCCGAGCTTCGCACGGCGGGGCTGACCGTACGCACCGCCCCCGGCCCCGCTCCCCTGCTGGTCCGCGCGGACGCCGACCGCCTGCACCAGGCCCTCGGCAACCTGCTGAGCAACGTCGCCCGCCACTGCCGTCCCGGCGACACCGCCACGGTCACCACCTCCGCCACGCCCTCTGAGGCTCTCGTGGAGGTGTCGGACACCGGTCCGGGCATTCCCACCGACGAGCTGCCACACGTCTTCGACCGTCTGTGGCGCGGGGCCCGCGCTCGTTCCGCGGGCGGCAGCGGCATCGGTCTGGCCGTGGTCAAGGAGCTGGTCACCGCCCACGGCGGCACGGTCACGGCGGACTCCGGACCGGGCGGCGGGATGCGGATGACGCTGCGGCTGCCCAGGTCCGCGCCACACGGCTCACGGCTCGTTTCCGCCCCCGGCGTCGAGCCACGTCTTACCTCCCAGGCAAATACCCCTAGGGGTATTTGACGCTCCCCTCCGGACCGCCGTACTCTCGCCGGAGAGATACCCCCAGGGGTAATTGAGGAGGCAATGAAGTGGCTCGTGAAGTGACACAGGAAGCGTTCGCGGCGGCCTGGGCCGACGGCGCGCTCGTGGTCGACGTCCGGGAAGCGGACGAGTACACGGCCGGGCACGTACCGGGCGCGCGACCGATGGCGCTGCGCACCGTGCCCGGGAGGTGCGGTGAACTGCCCACCGACCGCCCGGTGTTCGTGATCTGCGCCAGCGGCAACCGCAGCAGGACCGCCGCCGACCTGATGACCTCCCGCGGCATCGACGCCTGCTCCGTGGCCGGCGGCACCTCCGCCTGGGCCCGCGCCGGACGTCCGGTCGCGGCCGGTTCGCACGAGCACGCCGCCTGACCCCGGCCGACACCCGCACAACGGCCAGCCGGAAAGGAGCACCGCCTTGGCCGCCACACCCTCCCCCACCGACGCCCCGATCTCCGGTCGCCACCGCGTCGCCGTCATCGGCGGCGGCAGCGCCGGCATCAGCGTCGCCGCCCGCCTGCGCCGCGCCGGCGTCAGCGACATCACCCTGATCGAACCGTCCGACACCCATTGGTACCAACCGCTGTGGACCCTGGTCGGCGGTGGTCAGGCACCCCTGCACACCACCCGCCGCCCCGAAGCGTCCGTGATACCCGACGGCGTGCGCTGGATCCGCCGGCGCGCCCAGTCCGTCGATCCCGAAGCCCGCGCGGTGACCCTCTCCGGCGGAGACGAACTCACCTACGAGCATCTGGTGTTGACGCCCGGCCTCCAGCTCGACTGGGGCGGCGTGCCGGGCCTGGCCGATGCGATCGGCCACGACCGGGTGAGCAGCAACTACGCACCCGAGTACGCCCCGCGCACCTGGGACCTGATCAAGAACATGCGCTCGGGCACGGCCGTCTTCACCCACCCGGCCACACCCCTGAAGTGCGGCGGCGCCCCGCAGAAGATCGCCTACCTGGCCGCCGACCACTGGCGCAAGCAGAAGGTCCTGGACGACATCCGCGTCATCCTCGTCATCCCGGACGCGGCGATGTTCAAGGTGCCCGCCTGGTCACAGGTACTGGAGAAGGTGGCCGCCCGCTACGGGATCGAGGTGCGGCTGCGCTCCGAGATGACCGCCGTCGACGGCGACGCCCGCGAGGTCACCGTCACCGACCATGCGAACGGCACGAAGGAGACCATCGGCTACGACCTCCTGCACGCCGTGCCGCCGCAGAGCGCCCCCGACTGGATCAAGACGGGCCCGCTCGCCGACCCGGCAAGCCCGCAGGGGTTCGTCACCGCGGACAAGCACACGCTCCAACACCCCTCCTACGACAATGTCTTCGCGCTCGGTGACGTGGCGAACCTGCCCACCTCGAAGACCGGTGCCGCGGTGCGCAAGCAGGCCCCGGTCGCAGCCGGCAATCTGCTCGACGTCATGAACGGCCGGGCTCCGTCACACCGTTACGACGGCTACACGTCCTGCCCGCTGGTGACCGCCCGCGACCGGATGCTGCTCGCCGAGTTCGACTACGACCTCAACCCCACACCCTCGTTCCCCCTGCTCGACCCCTTCAAGGAGCGGCGCACGATGTGGGTGTTCAAGCGGTACGGCCTGCCGCCGGTGTACTGGCACGGCATGCTCACCGGCCGCCTCTGACCGGTCGGCCCGGGCATCCCCCGACCCGGGCCGACCACCACTCCCGCCCTCCGACAAGGGCGGATCAGACCCCGCCATATACCCCCCGGGGTAATCAAATCCTTCTGACACGGAGGTCACCCGCCCATGTTCTTCGCCCAGTACTACCTCGACTGCCTCTCCCAGGCGTCCTACATGATCGCCGACGAGACCACCGGCAAGGCCGTCGTCGTCGACCCGCGCCGCGACGTCTCCGAATACCTCACGGACGCCGCCGAGCACGGTTTCACCATCGAGGCCGTTCTCAACACCCACTTCCACGCGGACTTCCTCGCCGGTCACCTGGAGCTGGCCGACCGTGCCGGCGCCTGGATCGGCTACGGGCAGCGTGCCGAGGCGGAGTACCCCATCCGCAAACTGACCGACGGCGAGCGCATCAGCCTCGGCGACGTCCAGCTGCAGATCCTCGAAACCCCCGGCCACACACCGGAGTCGATCAGCGTCCTGGTGTACGAGCACGCCGGCGACACCGTCCCCTACGGCGTGCTGACCGGCGACGCGCTGTTCATCGGCGACGTGGGCCGGCCCGACCTGCTCGCCTCGATCGGCGTGACCGCCGACGAACTCGGCAAGATGCTCTACGACACCATCCAGCACAAGCTGATGGCCCTCCCGGACGCGGTGCGCGTCTTCCCCGCACACGGCGCCGGCTCCGCCTGCGGCAAGAACCTCTCCACCCAGCGCCAGTCCACCATCGGCGAACAGCGCGCCACCAACTACGCCTGCCGCCCGATGAGCGAGAAGAGGTTCGTCTCGCTGGTGACCGAGGGCCAGCCGTCCGCGCCCGCGTACTTCGTCTACGACGCCATCCTCAACCGCAAGGAGCACGGACTGTTCGACGCAACCTCCGCGCCCCGGCCGCTGTCCGTCGAGGAGTTCATGCAGCGACGCGCGGCGGGGGCGATCGTCCTCGACGCCCGCTCGCCGCAGGACTTCGCGCCCGGGTATCTGCGTGGGTCGGTCAACGTGCCCGCGGACGGCCGCTTCGCCGAGCAGGCCGGCATGGTCGTCGCCCCCGAGCAGGACGTCGTCGTCATCGCACCGCAGGACCGCGAGGAGGAGGTCGTCACCCGGCTCGCCCGGATCGGCTTCGACAAGGTCGGCGGCTATCTCCGCGAGCCCGAGGGCGCCTTCCCCGCGCTGGCCGACGAGATGGAACAGGCCAGCCGCCTGACCGCCGACGAGCTGCGCCACCTGCTCGGCGGCGACGAACCCCCGCTGGTCCTGGACGTGCGCAACACCGCCGAGCGCGAAGAGGGATTCATCGAGGGCTCCCTGCACATCCCGCTCGCCGAACTGGCCCGCCGTATCGACGAGATCCCGGACGACCGGCCCCTGGTCGTCCACTGTGCGGGCGGCCACCGCTCCTCCATCGCGGCCAGCCTGCTGCGCCACGAGGACCGCACCGACGTCTCCGACCTGCTCGGCGGCTACGGAGCCTGGCTCGCCCTGCCCGCATCGGCCGACGTCTGATCCACCCCGCTCCCGGGCGGCGGCCGAAACCGTCGGCTGCCGCCCGGTCCCCCTCACAAGAAGAACGCTTCACAGACAGCAGGGACCCCCGATGACCACCAGTGCCGGCAAACCCCGACTCGATCCCGCGACCCTGCGCGAGCTGACCCAGGAGGGCGAAGGCCCGCGCCTGCTGGACGTGCGTACGCCCGGCGAGTTCCGCACCGCCCACATCCCCGGCTCCTACAACGTGCCCCTCGACACCCTGCGCGAGCACCGCGGCGAGCTGCTGCACCACCTCGACGAGGACGTCATACTCATCTGCCGCTCCGGCGCCCGCGCCGCCCAGGCCGAACAGGCCCTGGCCGAAGCCGGACTGCCCAACCTGCGCGTCCTCGACGGCGGCGTCATGGCGTGGGAGACCGCCGGAGGCCCGCTCACCCGCGGCCCCGAACGCTGGGACCTGGAACGCCAGGTGCGCCTGGTCGCCGGATCCATTGTGGTGGTCACCGGTATCGCGGGCCTGTTCCTGCCCGGACTGCACCTGATCGGCACAGCCGTCGGGGCCGGGCTGACCGTCGCCGCGCTCACCAACACCTGCGCGCTGGGCATGCTGCTGGCGAAGCTGCCCTACAACCGCGGCCCGCGCGCCGACCTCGACACGGTCGTCGCCGCCCTGCGGGGCCCGTCGTGATCGCCCTGGTCGTCGCCTCGTCCCTGCTGATCGGGGCCGGCCTGGGCGTCCTGGGCGGGGGCGGGTCCATCCTGACCGTGCCGGTCCTCGTCTACCTGGCCGGGATGGAGACCAAGGAGGCGATCGCCACCTCCCTGTTCGTCGTCGGCGTGACCAGCGCCGCCGGAGTCGTCCCGCACGCCCGTGCCGGGCGGGTGCGGTGGCGCACCGGGCTGATGTTCGGCGTGGCCGGCATGAGCGGCGCGTACGCGGGCGGCCGGTTGGCGGCGTTCGTCCCCGGCACCGTGCTGCTCCTCCTGTTCGCCCTCATGATGATCGCCACCGCCGTCGTCATGATCCGCGGCCGTCGGAAGCCGCAGCAGATCCGCCACGAACTTCCCGTGGGGCCCGTCCTGTTGAACGGCGTCGCCGTCGGCCTCGTCACCGGGCTGATCGGTGCGGGCGGCGGCTTCCTCATCGTCCCCGCGCTGGCCCTGTTCGGCGGGCTGCCGATGTCCGTCGCCGCCGCCACGTCGCTGCAGGTGATCGCCCTCCAGTCGTTCGCGGGGTTCGCCGGTCATCTCTCCGGTGTGCACATCGACTGGGCGCTCGCTGCCGTCGTCACGTCGACCGCAGTCGTCGGCAGCCTGGTCGGCGGCCGTCTCGCCGGGCGCATCCCGCAGGACGCGCTGCGCCGGGCCTTCGGCTGGTTCGTCGCCGCCATGGGCGTCTTCGTGCTGGTCCAGCAGATGCCCCCGGGCGTGCGCCACGCCCTCGTGACGAATCCATGGGTCTGGTCCATGACGGCCGCGACCGCCGGGGCCCTGTTCAGCTGGTACGTGCTACGCCGCTCCGGGCGGACCCGGGACCGGGCGGACGACGCGTCAGGGCCCGCAGTCGAGGAGGACGGTCGCCCGTACCCGCATCCCTCACACCAGGACACGACGTCCAGCCACGCCGCCCGGTCACCGCTCGACACGTAGCAGCGTAACCCCGCCTCCGACGAACACGCCCCCAAGGAGATGCCCCGTGAAGGACACGGCACTCGTGAACGAGGTGCACGACTCGCAGGCCGAAGTGCTCAACCGGCTGCGTCGGGCGCAGGGACAACTGGCCGCGGTCTCCCACGCCCTGGACCGGGCCGGCTTCAAGATAGTGGCCAGCGGCATGCTGCAGTGCCTGACCGAACGACAGCAGGGACACATTCCTCCGCTGACCGAGGCCGAACTGGAGAAACTGTTCCTGGCGCTCGCATGACCCGGGCGCCCTGTCCCAGGGGGTGCAGGTGTTTCCCTTCCCCGTCATCACCGGGTCGGCCATCCAGCCGGGCCGCCACTGCCCCGACACCCACCCGGCCGCCCCAGCGACACCAGCGGCGGACCAGCGCGCCCGCCAACACGTCCGGACGCGGCTCATGAGCCGGTTCGCGGATGTCCCGGCCGAGACACTGGCGACGGCAGAGGCGTTCACGCACTTCGCGGACGCGCGTGTCCGGCACTAGGTTCCCGTTCTGGCCTTCAAACGCGCCGCACGGCAGCTGTCCGCCGGCTTCGACACCCGGGACGATGCGGGCGGCGCGGCACGAGACCGGCGCCGAAGTGCGTCATCGACCGCTCTCGTCCCTGCAACGCCTGCATCGCCCCGGATCCCAGCAGCCGCCCCTACCCGTATCTGCTCGCCGGGGACGACGCGGAAGACCCGGACGGCGGCAACGGCACGGACGAGGATTCCACTGACCCGGAACGACCGGAGGAATGGGGTACGCACGATGGACGCAGCGGGCTGGGACGAGCGGTACCGGGGCAGCGAGCTGGTGTGGAAGGCCGAGCCCAACCGGTTCGTCGAGGAGGAGCTGGCCGGTCTGGAGCCGTCGGGGTGGGCGGTGGATATCGCCGCCGGTGAGGGACGCAACGCGGTCTGGCTCGCGGAACGGGGCTGGGAGGTGGACGCCGTCGACTTCTCCGCCGTCGCGCTGGAGAAGGCCGAGCAGATGGCCGCCGGCCGCGGCGTGCGGCTGCACACCGTCCGCACCGATCTCACGGCCTGGGCTCCCCGCGAGGCGACGTACGACCTGGCGCTGATCGCCTATCTGCACCTGCCGTGGCCGGAGATGTCACAGATACTGCCCCGGGCCGCCACTGCCGTACGCGAGGGCGGAACCCTGCTGCTCGTCGGCCACGACGCGGCCAATCCCGAGCACGGTCACGGCGGCCCGCAGGATCCACGCGTGCTCTACAGCGCCGGGCAGGTTGCCGATCTGTGGCGGCCGTACGCCGACATCCTGCGGGCCGAGACGGTCACCCGGCCGGTGACCGACGCCGAGGGCGGAAGCCGTACGGCCCTCGACGCGCTCGTCCACGCCGTACGGCGATGAGACCGTCCGACGAGGCCATACCGGGTCAGGATGGCGTGCCGGGCTTCGTCGCCAGGTACCAGTCGGTGAGCTTGACGCTGTCGTCGACCAGCCGGGCATCCAGTTCCGCCTGGGTGCGCGGGGCGCCCAGGACGACATCCTCGCCGAGATGCCAGTTGGCGGGGCAGGAGACGCCGTCGCGGTCGGAGGTCTGCAGGGCGTCGACGAGCCGCAGGATCTCGGGGATCATGCGTCCGGCGTTCATCGGGTAGTACAGCACCGCCCGTATGGTCTGCTCAGGGTCGATGACGAAGACGGCGCGTACGGCGGCGGTGCCGGAGGTGTTCGGGTGGAGCATGCCGTAGGCGTGCGAGACGCGCATGTCCAGGTCGGCGATGATCGGGAACGGGATCCGTACGCCCAACTTCTCCTCGATCGCGCGGGTCCAGGCGAGGTGGCTGTGGACGGAGTCCACGGAGTTGCCGAGCAGGGCGGTGTTGCGGGCGGCGAACTCGTCGGCGAGTTCGGTGAAGGCGACGAATTCGGTGGTGCACACCGGGGTGAAGTCGGCCGGGTGACTGAAGAGCACCAGCCAGTGGCCGGCGTAGTCGGTCAGGCTGACCGGGCCGTGGGTGGACTCGGCCTCGAAGCCCGGCGCCCTGTCGCCGATGAGAGGCAGACGGGTGTACTCGGTGGACTCGGCCAGTTGGTCAGAGACGGTCATCGGAGGATCCCTCCCGGACGATCACGGATTCGGATACTCCCCAGGGTATTTTCAGGACCCTGGTCGGTGCAGGACCACACGGCCTGACATTCGCCCCCATCGGCCCTTGCGTCTGCTGTCCGACGAGACCCTCCCCGCATCGCACGGGAACACCCGGGCGCGGGCGGGGGCGGGGGCGGAACAATTCGGCCTCGCACCGCGCTGTTCCTTATACCCCTCCGGGTATGCAAGTCGTAGTCGGTGCCCGGGGACCGCGACCGGACCCGGCGAAGGAGCGTGAGCCCGATGGCGACAGCAGGACATGACGGACCTGCCAGGACAACCGAGGACACCTGTCTTGTGACGACCTGCGGGCGCAGGATCGCGGTGCGGTGTCTGCGGCTCGCTCCCGCACACCGACCCATCACCCGGGTCACCCTGGACGTGGGCCAGGACCAGGGCGGCGAGCCGGGAGTGTGGGCGGCGCTGACCGCCGACGAGGCCCGCGACCTGGCCCGCCGGCTCCTCCTGCACGCCGGCCTGGCCGAGCGCGGCACCGACACCCTCGGGTCGCCACCGAAGAGCGACCCTTCCTTCTGACTTCGGCGACGGGCACGTCACCCCAGGATCCGCAGGTATTCGCGGTCGCCGAAGGGTTCCAGACGGCGCCAGAGCACCGGATTGTCCGACGACCGGCTGGCGATGGGGGTCCCTCCCGGTCGAGCGAAGCCGAGACTGGGGGAAGGCGATGGCGCGGCGCTGCCGCTGCCGTGACACGGGTTCGACGACTCGGCACTCGGCCCGGTCACGACCCTTGAAGGACGTGCCGAACCCGGCGTTCAACCGGTCCGCCACCTCCTGGGGCAGCGTCCAGCCCAGCATCGCAACACCGGCCCGGCGGGCGGCCGACAGCGCGGCCTCGGTGGCTCGTCGGTGGTCCCGGTGTCCTGTGACACCTTCCGTGTCGAACACGAGCAGGTGACTGGGGCGCTCCTCGCCGATGAGGCCGGTGACGTGGGCGGTGAGCCGGTCCAACGGGATGTCGCTCAGACCGCCATCCGGATGTCCGGCCAGTTCCACGCGCTGGACGCCCAGTTCCCGTGCGGCGCAGGCGAACTCGCCCGCGCGGACGGTGTGCAGGTCGCCGGGCCTGCCGTGCAGGGTGGACGCCTCACCGTGGGTGAAGCAGAGGACCGTCGTGGGCACGCCGCCCTCGGACAGCAGGGCCAGCAGTGCGCCCAGCCCGAACGACTCGTCGTCGGGATGGGCGACCACCGCCAGCACACGCCGCACTCCGTCCGGCAGACCGCGCCCCGAGCCAGTACCGGTCATCTCAGGTGTAGATGATCTGGCCGCCGGCCGCGTGCTCGTAGAACTCGCCGACCGTGATGATGTCCTGGACGTGTTCGACGAGGTCGTCCTTGTCGAGTTCGAAGAGGTCGACCGACGCCTTGCAGGCGTAGATGCCGGCGCCGGTGTCGGCGATCATCTCGATGAACTCGGGGATCGGCGGGATGTCGAGCTTGTCCATTTTGCGTTCCATGTACCGGGTGACCAGGTCGGGGACGCCCGGCATGCCGCCCAGCAGGGTGGGCAGGTGGAGGCCCGGGTTGCCGACGGTGGCCAGCTTGATGTGCTCCCAGCGCTTCTTCGTGATGGCGTCGAGGCCGAAGAAGGTGAAGAACAGGTCGGCCTCGATGCCTTCGGCGCGGGCGCCGTTGGCCATGATCAGGGCCGGGTAGATCCCTTCCAGGGATCCCTTGGAGACGATGATCGAGACCTTCTCGATCGTTGCGGTGTCGGCCATGACGGCGTGCTCCTCGATGACAGAGACGGTGGCGGAGGTGATGGCGGAGGCGGTGACCGGGAGGTCAGATGCAGCCGCGGGGCTTGGGGATTCCGGCGATCTTCGCCGCGGTCTTGGCGGGCCCCTTGGGGAAGAGCTGGTAGAGCTCCTTGACGCTCACGCCGGATGTCTTGCCGAGGACGCGGACCGTGGGGCCGGTGCCCTTGGCGGCGTATTCGGCGCGCATGAAGTGGATGACCGTCCAGTGCCGGTCGGTCAGCGCCTCGATGCCCGCCTCGTGGGCGATCTGCTCGGCCATGGGCTCGGTCCAGCGGTCGGGATCGGTGAAGAATCCCTCGTCGTCGACGGGGACGGCTGTGGAGCCGTAGGTGGCGGTGGGCATGGCGGCGTTCTCCTTCGCTCAGACGGTTCAGACGTTCAGGCGTGGACGTGGTGCTTGCCGTGCTCGGGCATCGCCGAGTCGATGCCGGGCAGTTCCCGGCCGGGCAGGAGGCTGTGCCAGTACAGCCACTCGAAGGCGAGCTTGCCGAGGTGGTTGGCGTGCGACTCCTTCAGCAGCGGCAGGCCGAGAGCAGCCGGGAAGTGGCCGGGCAGCGGCTCGGTGTCGTAGTTGAAGTCGATGAGCAGGGCCTTGTGGAAGCCGGTCTCGACGAAGCAGTTGGTGTGCCCGTCGAAGGTCGCGTCCAGCGACTGCCCGGCCAGGAAGCGGCCGATGTTGTGCGTGAGCGTCTCCCCCGCGAAGTGCGCCACCGAACCGGCTTTGGACGCCGGCAGCCCGGCCGCGTCGCCGATCGCGAACACCTCGGGATGCCGGGGGTGTTGGAGGGTGTGCTGGTCGACAGGGATGAAGCCCAGTTCGTCGCCGAGGCCCGGGGAGCGTTCGACGTACTCGGCTCCTCCGTGCAGCGGCACGACCACCGCCAGGTCGAAGGGCACCTCGCGCTCGTCGTACGACAGCAGCCGGCCGCCCTCGCCGTCGACCTCGCCGAGCGTGAACTCGGTGACCAGCTCGATGCCCTTGGCGGCCAGCAGCCCACCCAGCGCCTCGGCGGCGACGGGCTTGGTGAAGGCGCCGTCCAGCGGGGTGGCGTACGTCAACTGGACCTTGTCGCGGATGCCGCGCCGCTGGAAGTACCAGTCGGCGAGGAAGGCGAACTCCAGTGGTGCGACCGGGCACTTGATGGGCAGGTCGGCCACGTTCACCACGACGCGCCCGCTCTCGAAGTGCTCCAGGGCGTGCTGCAGGCCGACGGCGCCGGGCAGGTCGTAGAAGGTGAAGACCTTCTCGCCCCAGCCGGGACCGGTCAGCCCCTCGGTCTCCTCCGGGAGGAGGGTGGCGCCGGTGGCGACTACGAGGACGTCGTAGGTCAGCCGGATGCCGCCGCTGAGGTGCACCGTCCGTGCCTCCAGGTCGACCCGCTCGATGCGTGCCTGTTTGTAGTCGACGGCGGCGTGCAGCTGCTGCGGGCGGGAGCGGACGAGGTGGTGCGGCTGGGCCGCCCCGAAGGGGACGAACAGCAGGCCGGGCTGGTAGACGTGGTCGTCGTCCTGGTCGACCACGGTGATCCGGCAGTCGTCCTCGTCGTACATGCGGCGCAGCCGGTTGGCCGTCAGCGTGCCTCCGGTGCCGCCTCCGAGTATCACGATGTGTGTGCCCATGCCCCCACTGTCGTGCGGGAGATGAGGCCCGGGCATGGGCCACAGGTCCCCATCCGGTACCCACCCGGGTATGTCTTCGCCCCGCCCCCGCAGGCCCAGCGCGCCGCCGGCCCGCCATGAACCTCCAGAAAAAATACCTACCAGGGTATGTCGCGACGGCTTCCGGCGCGAGGGCCGAACGGCCCCTGGCACACCCCGTCGGCCTCTCGATCAGCAGCGCGGTTCGCGGTCGACTGGAACTGGCAGCAGTCGACGCCGACGAGAGAGGTCCGGCCATGACCGGCACCGCACCGCAGACCCTCCCCACGATCCAGCCGCAGGACGCGGACGTGCACCGCTTCGAGGTGACCCACGCCCAAGGCGACATCTACACCGTGGACATCCGCGGCCACCGCTTGCATGTCGACCAGCCCGTCGAGGCGGGCGGCACCGACATCGCACCCACTCCCACCGAGTTGTTCGCCGCCTCCCTGGCCACCTGCGTCGCCTTCTACGCGGGCCGTTTCCTGCATCGCCACGGCCTGGACCAGGCCGGGCTGCGTGTCCGTACGGAATTCACCATGGCCACCGACCGGCCCGCCCGCGTGGCCTCCGTGCACGTCACGATCGTCCCGCCGCCCGGACTGTCCGAGCAGCGCCGCGCGGCCCTGCTCGCCGTCGCCTCGCGCTGCACGGTCCACAACACACTGCAGCAGCCGCCCGAGATCGGCATCGGGCTGGCACCATGAGCGCGCGCCTGGCACCGCCCGCCTCCCCCCTTCTGGCCCGCATCCGCCGCGGCCTCATCGGCGACGGCGAGGTGCTGGAGGGCCCTTACGGCCCCCGGCGCCTCGTCTACGCCGACTACACCGCCTCCGGCCGTTCCCTGGACTTCGTCGAGGACTTCGTGCGCGAGCAGGTGCTGCCCCTGTACGGCAACACGCACACGGAGAGCTCCAGCACCGGGCTGCAGACGACCCGGCTGCGGGAGGACGCCCGGCGGATCATCCGCGACGCGGTCGGCGGCAGCGAGGACGACCTCGTCATCTTCTGCGGCTCAGGAGCGACCGCGGCGGTCAACAAGCTGGTGGGCATCCTGGAACTGCGCCGGACCGACCCGCTGCCGCAGGCCATGCGCCCGGTCGTGTTCGTCGGCCCGTACGAGCACCACTCCAACGAACTGCCCTGGCGGGAGTCGGTCGCCGACGTCGTGGTCATCGGCGAGGACGCGGACGGTCACATCGATCTCGGCGAGCTGGAGGCGCAGTTGGTCCGGTACGCCGGCCGGCCGCTGCGTATCGGCAGCTTCTCCGCCGCCTCCAACGTCACCGGCATCCTCACCGACACCGACCGCGTCGCCCGGCTGCTGCACGCGCACGGCGCGCTGTCCTTCTGGGACTACGCGGCCGCCGCCCCGTACGTCCCGATCCGGGTCGCCGAGAGCGCCCCCGGCGCGGGCGATCACAAGGACGCGGTCTTCCTGTCGCCGCACAAGTTCGTCGGCGGTCCGCAGACCCCTGGCGTCCTCGTCGTCCGCCGCGAGCTGGTCCGCAACCCGGTGCCCACCGCGCCGGGCGGCGGCACAGTCGCCTTCGTCGACCCGATCGGCCACCGGTATCTGGACGACCCGGTCGCCCGCGAGGAGGGCGGCACCCCGGCGATCGTGGAGTCCATCCGCGCCGGGCTGGTCTTCGCCCTCAAGCAGGCCGTCGGCACCGACACCATCCAGGCCGCCGAGGAGCGGCACTGGAAACGTGCGCTCGCCCGGTGGGACCGCGACCCCGGCATCGAGATCCTCGGCAACCACCACGCCCGCCGCCTGTCCATCATCTCGTTCCGCATCCGGCACGGCGACCACACCTACCTGCATCACAACTACGTCGTCGCCCTGCTCAACGACCTCTTCGGCATCCAGGCCCGCGGCGGCTGCTCCTGCGCCGGCCCCTACGGGCACCGCCTGCTCGCCATCGACGCCGCCACCTCCCATGCCCTGCTCGACGAGGTCGTCCACGGCTGCGACGGCATCAAACCCGGCTGGATCCGCCTGAACTTCAACTACTTCATCAGCGACACCGTCCGCGACTACCTCATCGACTCGGTCGACCTGATCGCCGCGCGCGGCCACCGGCTCCTGCCCGACTACCGCTTCGACCCGCACACCGGCCTGTGGCGCCACCGCACCGGCCCGGCCTCTCCCCCGCTGCGGCTGACCGACGTGCGCTTCACCGCCGACGGACGGATCACCGCGTCGACGGTCCGCCACCATCGGCTGGGCGAGGAAGCGCTGTCGGGCCAGCTCGACCGTGCGCGCGAGGTGTTGACCTGCCGTGCGGATTCCCTCGACGACGACCCCACCGGGCTGCCGGCCGACTTCGAGCGGATGCGCTGGTTCCCGCTACCGCCCGTCTGCCTGGAACAAACCCGGACCGGCACCGGTTGAACCGAAGGGATCCAGATACCCCACCGGGTATACGAGAGGAGACCGGAAACCATGCCCACCGTGGAACTGACCAAGGACAACTTCGAGGAGACCGTCACCGGTTCGGAGATCGTACTGATCGACTTCTGGGCGGCATGGTGCGGACCGTGCCGCAGGTTCGCCCCCGTGTACGACAAGGCGGCCGAGAGCCACCCGGACATCGTCTTCGGCAAGGTCGACACCGAGGCGCAGCCCGAACTAGCCGCGGGCTTCCGCATCTCCTCCATCCCCACCCTGATGGCCGTCCGCGACCGGACCGTCCTGTACTCGCAGCCGGGCTCCCTGCCGCCGCAGGCCCTGGAGGAGCTCATCGGAAAGATCAGGGCCGTCGACATGGACGACGTGCGCCGGAAGGCCGCCGCGGGCTCGGCGGGAGCGAACTGACCTCCAGGGCGCCCATGGAGTCTCCACGGGCGCCCTGGAACGTGGGGTTCAGCGGCTGCGCAGAGCAGCCAACGCGGCATCGATATCGGCCGCGCGCGGGCGGTTGTGCGGCAGCTTGCCGAGCACGGCCGCCATGCCACAGGTGTTCGTGAGGGCGGAGAAGACCGGACCGCCCGCGATACCGGCCGAGATCAGCAGGAGGGCCGGGTGCACGAGCAGGCCGAGGAGGAGTCCCAGGAGCACCGCCGTGCCGGCGGTGAAGCGCACTTGGCGCTCCATGCTCCAGCCGGCCCGGGTGTCGCAGGCGGCCGGACGGTGCAGGTCGTGGCCGTCGGCGGCCCAGGCGCCGGTGCCCCCGGCGAGGGTGGCGGTCGGTATGCCCTGCTCGGACAGGAGCTTGCAGGCGTTCCCGGAGCGGGCGCCGGAAGCGCACACGACGAGGACGTCACCCTGCTCCGAGGCGTGGCGTATCTCCGGCAGGGCGCGGCGGACGTGGTCCAGGGGGATGTTGAGGGCGCCGGGGAGATGGCCGGAGGCGTACTCGGCGGGTGTGCGCACGTCGATGACGGTGAGCTCGTGCAGCCGGGTACGGGCCTGCTCGGTGGCGAGGGTGACGGGGAGGGGAGAGCTGGTCATGTCAGATGTGATCCTTCATGGTCGACGCCGTCCCGAACCGGGACGTACAGTACCCCTAGGGGTATTTTCTTTGAGGAGTGGTCGTGGAGCTGGAGCTTGAGGGTGCGGACCTGAAGTCCGTGCTGAACCGCCTGCGCCGTGCGCAGGGTCAGATCTCCGGCGTGATCCGGATGATCGAGGAGGGGCGCGACTGCGAGGACGTCGTCACCCAGCTCGCCGCCGCCTCCCGCGCGCTGGACCGTGCCGGTTTCGCGATCATCGCGACCGGCATGCAGCAGTGCATGACCGACATCGAGTCCGGCCGCAAGAACGGCGAGGACGCCCAGCAGATGCGCGCCCGCCTGGAGAAGCTGTTCCTGTCCCTGGCATAGAGTCCACCCGGGTCTGTCCGCCGCGGCGCGTCATGCCGCCGCGTCGGTCAGCATGAAGGCCGCCACCGCCAGCAGCACCAGCGCGAAGACCCGCTGAAGCGTGTGCCCGGAGACCTTCACGGCAAGCCGCTTGCCGTCCCAGGCCCCGAGGATCGCAGCCGCGACGAACGGCCCGACGACCGACCAGTCCAGCCCCTCGACCGTACCGGCGCGCATCGCCAGCGCGGCCAGCGAGTTGACGGTGATGACGAGCAGGCTGGTGCCCACCGCGTAGCGCATCCGCAGGCCCAGCACCCCCACCAGCGCCGGTACGGCGAGGAAGCCGCCGCCGACACCGAGGACACCGGTGACCGCGCCGAGCCCGCCACCGGCTGCCGCTACCCGCACCGGCCGCACCGTCACGGCGCCCTCCGCGGCCGGCCGGGACCGCAGCATGCGCAGGGCGGCCGCTCCCGCGACCACGCCGAAGGCCGCTGTCAGCACGGCCACCTCGACACCGACTTCGCCACCACCGTGAGCCGCGTCCGCGAAGCCCTCGCCGCACAGGGATTCGGCATCCTCACCGAGATCGACGTCACCGCCACACTCAAGGCCAAGCTCGACCACGACATGGAGGACTACGTCATCCTCGGCGCCTGCAACCCGCCCCTCGCCCACCGCGCCCTGGACACCGACCGCACCATCGGCCTGCTGCTCCCCTGCAACGTCGTCGTCCGCACCGACGGCGACCGCACCGCCGTACAGGCACTCGACCCGAACACGATGGTCGCCCTCACCGGACTCGACGCGCTACGCCCCGTCGCCGAAGAGGCCATCCAGCGCCTCGACGCCGCCCTCGCCTCCCTCACCACGGCCGACGCGACGCGGACAGCTGACGGAACGCCGAGCGAGCGCCTGCATCCGCTGCCGGCTGCGGGGTGCACGGGCGGACGAGCCGTCCTGGCCCTGATACCCCACGAGTTGGTGGACGAACGGCCGGAAACGCGCCCCTGGGCGGTGCCGTGGATCACCGCCGTCTGCGCGCTCGCCGCAGCAGTGGACGGCCGCCCGGTGCGCCGTGTGACCCTCACCCTCGGTTTCGGCATCGACGCCGACGCGGCACGCCACGACTGGCAGCCCCGCGGCACACGCCACGGTGACCTGGGCCACGGCTGCCGACACGCTGACCTGCCTCGGCTGCGGACGGGACTACCCCGGCGACCGCCTCACCCCCTGCCCCGTCTGCGGGGCGGACGGACTCGTCACCCGCCCCACGCCCAAGATCGAGATCCTCGCCTACGCGATCTCACCGGTTGCCGCCGGATGAGATGCAGCGCGACGTCGTGGGCGTGGTCGGCCGTCGTGTGCCCGCGTGGTCAGGACTGGAACGCCTTCTGGTACAGCTTCAGCACATCGCTGTCGAAGTAGGGCGAGAAGTTCTCGCCCGGGAGATTGCCGTCCTCATAGCTCTCCACGCCGTTGACGTAAAGGTGCCCGGGGACCAACCAGGGGCCACCGCTTGACCCCGGTGTCAGATTCCCTTCCTTCCCGATGGTGTTCAGGGTGGGCTGGCGGGTGAAGCCGCCCTGGCAGCTCCACATGCGATGCCCGTCGAACAGGTAGCCGGGTACGGCAACCGCCGGGTAGCCGAGGACGTCCCACTCACGGACCTCGGGCCGGTCGACGAGGAGCTCGAAGTGCCCGGTCACGTTGCCCAGCACGCTGAAGCCGTTCTTGCCGCCCAGTCCGACTTTGCTGAATCCGTAGTCCCAGGCGCGGTTGACCTCTGCCTTCCACCGGTCGGGCACGACGGGCTCACCGAACAGGGGCCACTGGCCCAAGGGTTCCTGAAGGTCCCGATAACCGGGCACGTAGGCCGCCTTGGTCGGGTACTTGCGCACCTTGCTCCCGTACAGGCAGTGAGCGGCGGTCAGGATGCCGTTGTGGGTGATGGCCGACGCGCTGCCCCGAAGGTCCACTCCCTCGCGCACGTAGAACAGGGCACCTGCCCGCCGGTAGTAGGAGCTGGTGGCCGGGTTCTGCACCAGGGTCGTTTTGAATGCGCCGGGCAGGGCGGACGGCGGCGCCGGAGTCTCCTCGGCCATGGTGGGGACCTCTTCCGGTATGGCCGCGGCCATCCGCTCGGGCGTCCAGTACTCGCTGATTTCCAGCCAGCGCTCGTGGTGGGCTCGCGCACTGTGTGTCGTAGACATGACGACTGTTCCTTCCGCTGGGTCCTTCTCCGTGGTGGTGTTGGCGGGCGCGGCGGAGATGCGGCCTCCGGGCCACGTCGTCATGCCTCGTCCGGCACGGCGACTCGCCGTGTTGCTGTTCATCGCCCCGTTGGCTGACGGCCGGTACCCGGGGTCGGGCTTTCGGCGTCGCCGTTCCCGTCTCTGACGCGGTTCTCCTGGTACCGGGCCCCGGCGTGATCACAGTCGCTGTCCGTCGAAGTGCGGCGCCTGTCTGTCGCTTCGTGGAGCAGCCGGTCCCAGGCGGCTGCCACGGTCG